>JAADJA010000136.1:1506-10168 GCA_013151015.1 Chlorobiota bacterium | reverse complement strand
AATGGTTTTCCAGAAAAAACATCCGTAACTTCACGACCTGGAAAATGCGGGAAAAGGGAAAAACACCGGGACTGGGTTTTCAGGGAAGGCAAATTTTTCAAGGGACTAAAACAAATGCAAAAGAACGGAAAAGAAAAAATACGGCTTGTAACAAAGGCCCATAAAGCAGGGCGGGCGGAAACCACAAAGCAAGCTTAGGTCGGGCAAGCGGTCTTTTCCCGCACCGAAAGGGCAGCCAGATGTAAACCCCGCTTCATAGCCCGGTCGTTGTAAAACATTATGAGAAGATGTCGGTTATTAGATTAGGTAGAATTCTCACAAAATTCAATTAAAGTAATTAACTTAAAGAATACAAAATATAACATTAATAAAAGAAAAATTATGGGAATTAAAAAAGGTCCAAAAAGAATTGCTAAATCAACGGGAAAACCAGACAGACGTCAACGAGATAATAAAAAAACTCCTGGAAATACGCCATCATTAAAGCCACATAAGCATAAGAAAGGGGATTAATCACTATGACCCCTGTGGAAATTATATTTTATTATTGTAAGGTTAAAACTTTACAAGTTATATAAAAATAAGATGAGCTTTTTAAGTTATAATGGTCATCTTATTCAAACGTTGTAAAACATTTAACCAAGACAATGACCGAAAGCATTTTAAAAGAATATTTTGAGAATAAAATAAGTTCTGAATTTCTTTCGGCTGATTTGAATGGAAGCATAAAAAAGCTGACTTACGACACTTCCCAAATAAGTGTTGTAGAAATGGAATCTGACTCTGAATTTGAAGTTGAACAAAGTCATCTAAACAAAATTTTGAATGATGCGCTGAACGGAAATCTGACTTTTGACAATCTGAAAACCATTGCATCTGGCTTGATGTTTTCTGATTATTTTACTTGGGATTCTGATACCGAAATCGGAAATAGAATTGCGACAATTATTGTGGAATTGGACAATACCGAAATTAATTTTCCAATCTCAACTGAAAACTTAAAATTGTGGAAAAAATATTTGGAAAGCGGAGTTCACAAACTGAATGAAAAATAAAAGTCGAGTAGGTAAAGGGGAATCTCACCCCTAAACCTCTCACAGAACCGTACGTGATACTCTCGCATCATACGGCTCTTCATAACAAGTTGCTAAGGCAAAAAGCCAAAGTGCCAATGCACAAACATATTTGGATAATGCTTTGCAGTGTCCCGTAACCATTTGTAAGCAAAGAACCAATGCTTTCGCCTGAATCTCCGATATTTGTTTCGTACCCATTTCGCTAATCGCATATTCAAGAAACGGAACACATAATGTAATTCACTCTTTCTAACTTTGCCATAATAATTGATCCAACCTCGTACTTTATCTGCTAATATGTTTGCCAAGTCTGGCAACCGTAAGTGAACCATACGATGCAGTTTCATTTTAAACAAAGTCTTTGTGAGACGTTTCTGGCTTTTACGACTAATTGATGGCGTAAACCCCAAGTGAAAGTGCCCGAAGTAACCCTTGACCATTCGCGGTTTAAATGTAAGCCCTAAAAAGTCGAATGTTACATAATGTACCTTGAATGGTGGGTGCTTCTTTTGGTTGCGCTTGCAATAAACTATATTGCTTTTTCCCTCTTTAATTTGCAACTTACATTGCGTAAATCGGGATTTTACCGCTTCCAATGTCCGCAGGGCTTGTTTGAAGTTACTACAATGAATAATAATATCATCGGCATAACGCTCAAACTTTACTTCTGGGTGGTTTTTCCCTATCCAACTATCAAAGACCACATGCAAGAAAATATTTGCCAATAATGGACTTATAACGCCTCCCTGAGGTGTGCCTTTGCTCCGTGGATAAATTTCACCATCTTTCTTTTGAACGGAAGCTTCCAACCAACGTTGAACGTACAAGTGAATATGCTTTGATTTGGTAAAGTGACCCAATGCCCGGAGCATTAAACCATGGTCTATCTCATCAAAAAAACTCTTGATGTCCAAATCTATTGCCCAATCCATCTTCATGCGGTTTTCCCTACATTGCTTAATGGCCTGGTGCGCCGATTTGTTTGGCCGATAACCAAAAGAGTGTTTACTAAATCGCTTATCTGCAATTTGTTCTAACTCCTCCCGTATTACCATTTGAGCAGTTCGGTCTTGTACCGTTGGAATGCCTAACTTCCTGATACGTCCATCGCTCTTGGGTATTGCTACCTCTCGTACAGGTTTGGGATAATAACTGCCACTGGCCAACCTGTTCCATACCGGATACAAGTATTTCATAGGTCGTGCAGAAACTTCCTGTATTGACAAATTATCAACACCCGGTGCCCCTTTGTTACTCCTTACCTTTTTAAAGGCTTCCCATACCTGTCGCTTTTCTATCGGTTGCGACTTTTGTTCCTCATCGAAAATCATCCTAAATAATTTTAGTTGTAATACAATTCAAAACTGTTATGTCAGTCCCTTCGCTCCTTTTCCATTACAGAAACCTCATCGCTACTACGGACTGATCCGCCACTGAACAACAGTATAGCAACTTTCTGCCTTGCCCTTCGGGGTTGTGGCATTTTCGCACTGTTGTTCAGCTTCTCCTGTTCCGTAATTGAGCCGTAAGTAAAGCTCCTGCCCTCTTTATGCCGATGGTCGCTTAACCAATAACCAGGTTTCCGTTAAGCTTTCTCTCGCAAGGACCGCCCATCCCTCGATTTTGACCATACTAAAGTTGTTTACGACACTTCTACAAGGGTTCACTCTCATCTCGTTCAGCTTCTTTACTCCCACCATGACCCAACTCTACGAACTTCACAGTCAGTAGGCAAGCCTTTGACCTTATCGCTAAAGACCAACCCGTGAACCTGCCTGCCGCAGGCAGGAGGCAAGCCCCATAAGGCGGTTTGACCGGTTTGCCTGAACACCCCGGCCGATAGACCAATCCTTTAAAGCCTTCCCTTTTGTGAGGCTTCCGGCATTTTTCCATATTTCTGCCGGCTCGTTTCCCGTTAGACAAAGACTATCATCTCAATTACAGTTATGTTACTCAAATTTCAAAGAACTATGCTTATATTTGTATCCTTGAGTAACGCAGGACACACAACTGCCACCAACAATGTATATAGTTTATGGCGGCTAAAGTGCTGGGAAAGAACATTATATTTCTCAACTGGCATTTGTTTTGGCAGAGAAATATTTAGTAATCAAACCGCCACAAAACCATATACTAAACGTTGTGCTTCATGCAGAAAAGACTCTAAAAGGAAAAAATATGAGCGATTACAATAAGTTTAAAAGAGGTTCAGAATGGAGAAAGTGGGATTTACATCTCCATACACCTTTAACGAAATTAAATAATAATTTTAGAGGAGAAGGATCAGAAGAAGAAATATGGGAAAAATATTGTGAAAACATAAACGACTCTGATGTTGCTGTATTTGGGATAACAGATTACTTCTCAGTAGATAATTATTTTGCTTTTATTCAAAAATATAGAAGTCAATATCCAGATTATGAAAAGGTATTTTTCCCAAATATTGAATTTAGATTAGATTCAAAAAACAGCAAAGATGAACATATCCAATTTCATGTTATTTTTAGTAACAAACAAGAAACGCTTGATAAAATTAATGATTTTTTGAATAGGCTCAAATTAGTTTCAACAGACAATATTAATTTAACAAACAAATATTGTACTGGAAATGATTTGCAAGAAGTAAGTTATGACAAAGCAATGGTTAAGTTAGACGACTTAACGAATTTATTGATTGAAAATTTTTCGCAAAATGAATACTTATTATTTGGTGTTGCAAATGGATATGGTTCTTTAAGACCTAATGGTCCAAATGATGGCAGAGGGGCTGAATACGCAAAAGAATTAGATAAGATTTGTGATGGTTTTTTTGGTAATTCCTCAAACACAGACTTTTTTCTGAATATTAATACTGGTAGAGAACAATATAATCTACCGCCAAAGCCTGTTTTAAATGGGAGTGACGCCCATTCATTTGATGACTTACAAAACAAATTAGGGAAAGAGTATCAAAAACCAGGTAAAAATGGAAGTATATCTGAGTCATCCGAAATTACTTGGATAAAAGCTGACATTACATTTGAAGGATTAAGGCAAATAAAGTTTGAACCCAAAGAAAGAGTAAAAATACAATCAACTAAACCAGAAGAGAAAGCAGGGTATTATGTTATCGATAATGTTGAGTTGAACGAAAATAAATTTTGGAATAATACTATTTATTTAAACTCTAACCTTAATACAATTATTGGAGGACGGTCAACGGGTAAATCTACCTTACTTCGTTGTATTTCAAAAAAATAGATTTCAATTCGATAGAGAATGATGAATTTATTGACAAACATCTTGGAGATGTAAAAATTACTTGGCAGGATGGCGAGGATGCAGACAATAGAGATATAGAGTTTTTCCCACAAAACCATATGTACGAAATTGCCAAGGATCCAAAAAAGACAGATAAACTAATTGAAAAGATAATTAAAGAAAAGGATCATGATAAAACACTTTTAAGTTATGAGAGATTTATAGAAAATAATCGAACTGATATAATAAATAAAATAAATACACTTTTTAAATTACAAACTGAAATTGACAACCCGGGTTCACAAACCTATCGCAACAAACTAATAAAATTAGATTTGTTGTATGGAGAAAAAAAGGTACACACGTTTAACACTCCCGGAACGTGTCAGAATTGAAACATTGTTAGGGGAAAAAAGGTCAAAATCGTATATAGCAAAAAAGCTGGGCAGGTCACGTTCGACCATCGGCAATGAAGTCAACAGATGGCTTGGCACACGGTTTTCCTATACCGCTACAGTGGCCCATGAATACACAAGACTCCTGAATGGCACAAAGCGGGACAAAGACAAAATAACACTGAACAAAGCACTGCGCGTACAGGTTTACAGAGGGCTGTTGGAACGTCTGTCACCTGAATTGATATCGGGCAGGCTAAAGCTGGTTTACCCGAACGACCCGACAATGCAAATCTCCCATGAGTCCATCTACCGCTACATATATTCCCACCCACAGGGCAATATCAACAGGAAACTCATCAAGTTGCTTGTAAGGAAAAAACCAAGGCGGGGGAAGCTAAAAAAAAGCGACCGCCACCAGGCCAGGATAAGGGATGGCACCAGTATCGAATGCAGGCCCGCTGTGGTCGAACAAAGAACCGAAGTGGGGCACTGGGAAGGGGACCTGGTGATCGGGGCAAGGCACAACAGCTGTATTGGCACTATCGTTGAGAGAAAAAGCAGGTATTTACTGATCGTAAAACCCAATGACAAAAAATCCAGGACCGTCTGTGTTTCATTTGCAAAAAAACTTAATGAACAACCATCATTGTTCAAAAAACCAATGACATATGACAACGGGACAGAAATGGCCGAACACAAATTGATAACAAAAAAGACAGGTATGGACATATACTTTGCACACCCTTGTTCATCCTGGGAAAGGGGCACCAACGAAAACACAAATGGCCTGATACGCAGGTACTATCCCAAGAAGACCGATTTCAACACCGTGAGCCAAGAAGACCTGGACATACTCCAGGAACAACTGAACAACAGGCCACGAAAGGTTCTGGGGTACCATACCGCAAGGGAAACCTATCAATTTGAATTAAATAAATTTGAAAATGATATTGTTGATGTTGGGGTGTACGACAAATTGCATCATGCAGCAGATTTGATTTTTTCTTGGACAATGCCCCACTCTTTGCTTTTATATATTGTCCTTAGGTTTGTTAGTTGTTGCAGGCCGTCCATGGCCCATCTCTGTCCCGAAAGTTTCAACCTTTGTTGAAGTACGTGCCGGTGTGCAGACTCTATGGCACCTGATCCTATAAGGTGCCCATTGTCAATAAATGTTTTATACATCATTCTTTTCCGGTTGCGCTGGCAATAACCGATCAGGCCCTTTCTTTTTCTTTCTGTCTTTTTGTCTTTGCCCTTTTCAAGGCATTGTATGTTCTTGATGACAAGTCCAACCTTGTCATCCATCAACAACCCTTTTTGTATGTCCAACCACTTTTGCCCCTGTCCACTATCATTGAAATAACAATCGGCGAATTCGTGTAAATGCTCTGCTGCATGGCAATAATCCAGTATTTGAACAGCTTCCGAATAAAAATCCTCGGCCCAGTTCCATATCCATCTTGCACCATCCCCAATGAATACCAAAGTCCTCAAGTGGTCAATACAATATTCGGGTTTTGGGAAAAACTCTTTGTTGCTGCCCAAGTGGGCAACATATTTTGATTCGGCAATGATTTTCCTGTCATTGTTTATTTGGACATTGTCCCCGCTTTTAAATATCCTTGCCATCTTTATTTCTTTCCAGCCTTGCTCCCTTGTAAGGAACATTGCCCCATCGGTCATTACATAATGTGTTTGGCTTTTTTCAGCCAGGTCGTATTCTTTTATTTTCCCTTCTTTTATATCCCTTTGTATTTCTTCTTCCAATACCCCTCCATAGTGATGGCATACCCGTTCTATTTGCTTCGGGCCTACATCTGTGCCTTTCATTGCCGCAAGCATTTCACTTGCTTCCTCGAAAACAAGCTGTTGGCCAAGATAACACATGGTCTCTTGCATAAGGCTGCTTATCTCAAACCTGGCAGGGCTTTTGGAAAGTATATGGCATTTAGGTGTTTCCATTTCCCCGAGGGTGGTCTGGACTTTTTTTTAAAAGTTCCTGTTGACGGGGACTTCTCCCAAACTATCCTGGAACAGTTCTTTTTCCATCTTTTGCATTTGTTCGACAAAACTACGCTCGTATTCATATCCACTGCTTTCCCTTTCTTCTTTGTTCAGCCATTTTTTATAATGCCGCTGAAAAATCTTGGTTGCCTTATATAGTTCCATAATTGCTTTATTTTATTTGTTTTGGCAATTATCTTCATTTTCTGGATACTGTTTTTTGCGTCTCGCTTTTGTTATTAACATTTATTTGTGCAATTTGTCGTACACCCCCCTAATGTATTGGTTCGGGATTCGGAAATCCCTACATCCGGCGGCAAGGGATTCCAAACCTTTTGGGTCGAAGCAGGCAAAAGTGGTGGCGACCCGGAAGGTTGAGGAGGAAATAACCGGTAACCGGAATGCAAATCTTGCCGGGCAAGGGTTTTATAATCCAAAGATTATGACACCACACGGTGTAGTCAGGAGACAACGCAGAGAAAGGGGAAAGCCCCACTTTGCAGTGAGGCTTTTGTGCTTATGCAATAAAAATAGATATTATTGTGAGGGTTATATAAATCAATACAACAAAATTTCCAATCCTTTTACTGCGGAGGGATTCTCCTTGGAATCGTTTTTGTATTTCTCTACATCTCTTCTTATTCAAAAACAAAATTGTATTAGTTATAAAAAGAACTGAGCCAATTAAAAGTAACCCCACTCCATATCCGTTCTTCAGATCTTTAACATTATTTGGCAAAGCATTTACAAAAACTGCAATAATATTAACAAATGGGAAAAATGTAATTGCAGCAATTGGTCCCCATTCATTTTTTCCTTTCTTATTTAAGACGCCTGATAATTTGTAAAATAAATAATAGTAAATATTCATGACAACTATTTTAGGGGTATAAACGAAGGAAAACCATTTATCGGAACTAATATCCCACCAGTATTATTATAAAAATTCTGCTGCGCATCTAAATAGTTATAAAAACCATTTAAACCGCCAAAAGCATCAACTGCGCCTAGTCCTATGCCAATGGGTGCTGTTGGCCCGCTTAATGTCAAGCCTGTAGATAATAAGGATACTCCCAATTGTCCGTAATCTCCCCAACTTTGATCGGACATCATAAAACTTGCAATACCAAAGCCAGCACCAAGAATAGTTGTACCTGTACCTATTCCCCTGATTGTTCGCAATGAATGTTTGATTGGTTGTGCAAAGTTTCCTGATAATGCACGGTTAATTCGGACTTGTTTTAAGTACTCCCACTCAAGGCGGTACCTGGCAGTAGTTGCCAAACCAAATCCTGTTACACTTGTCGATGCAACATCCATTGCGTCTACACCCCCACCAGTTTCACCATCCCCAAAAGCAACAAAACTTGAAGAAACCACACCTCCGGCCTCAACGATAAAATCCTTGCTCCCTACCTTTCCGATCCTTTCCTGAGGTTCAAAAGATGATTGTGTATCCATATACCTTCGACACCATTTCTCCGGCCAAACTCAATTGAGTTTAGGTTTGTGTTTTTTGGAAGAATTGTTGGATGTGGCATTATGTAATTTTGGAACACTTCATCGTAGCCCACAAATTCCCCAGTGGTAATATCGAAATATTCACCCCCTCCGGCATAAACATAATCATCGCCAACACCACTATAAAGATTGCCCTCGTCCTCGTTTGCAACGAGGATGGATTTCATTTGAAATTTTATTGCTTTGTTTTCTTTTAACCAAATCAACACCTGTTATATTATCTGTCCAGAACCAATGATGTGTTCACATGATATTCTGTCAGCGTTCAAAAATACAACTTTTTCGCCATTTCTAATGACTTATTTGGATGTGTCCCCGTTGCAAACGATGACGAGATTGGGGAGTAAGGAATCCCCATACGGTTACGGTTGTCCTTTATTGCTTTGGAGTTTTGGTGGCGGTGGCCCTTTATTTTGAGGG
>JAADJA010000136.1:0-1445 GCA_013151015.1 Chlorobiota bacterium | reverse complement strand
GCGGCCTTTCATCGCACGGGATTATCCTGCGCTTTGGCCATGAGCTAAAATCCCTTGGAGCGGTTTTTTTTTAATTGGGGCATATCCGTAACAGCGAGGCGTTACAAACGAGGACGAGATTGGGTGACTCGTTAAAAACCAATGATGCCATATTCCACCACAGTTGCAAACTGTGATGGCTGGGGAATTAATTCTTTTCTATTACAAGTAAAATGAAATTAACAAATAATAATACATATAACACAATTGTCAAATTGTTATATAGTTTCCTATGCAATTGTACATTACCTATTTGTACTGATAGTTTAGGAATGTTGCCAAGAAAAATATTTAAAGAAAAAAAAGTAAAATCGAGATGTTTTTTCAACAAAATTGCCTTAATGTTTTTTAACAGATAAACTCTTATAAGGAATAATAAACCAATACTTGACCAAAGTATAAAGAATGCCGCATCCATAGTTTTAAATTTTTTTAATGAAGAAAAGGATATATTGACCAACCCACCTTATCATTCCATTCTACCTGGTGCTCAATATAAGAATTAATAACCTTTTTTGGACTTAATGTTACCTTGAAGTCGAATCCAAATCCAAACATGTACCCAATATCAATAATATTGAATCTAGTTGGTGACCCTCTTTCAAGATATGTAAGGCCTAATTGTCCATACGGAGAAAATAACATTTTCCCCCAATCTTGTTTAATACCTCCATAGAGCCCAAATATTCCAAAACTGAATGAAGATGTCGCTGTTCTGTATGGTGTGTATTCAATGTTGCTTTTATTGCTATTCCATTTAAAAGTCATATAATCAAATGTAATAGCATTGGCTTTAAACTCCTGACCTAAACCGATAATCTTTAACTTTTCGGAAAACGCTAGTCCAAATTTTATGTTTAGTTCAGCATCTATAAAAGGATCATACCCATCTGAATTGCTATCGTTTTTATTATCTTCTCCTTCTCTAGCTTCTTTGGGTATAAAAGAAGTTGAATTGGGTACAATATAATTCTGGAACACTTCATCGTAGCCCACTTTTTTGCCATTGGAATCGAAATAATAGTATTCGCCATCATCCCCGATTTTATATTCGTATGATTGGTTTTCTTTTTTTTGGGGCGTATCGTCATCTAAAACTGGATATTTGAATTTATTGGTGTTGCCTCGGTAATATGAAGCGACGTCCCAGCCCCAGGTACCGGCCCCGGGAAGTGCACCTGGTGCGTCCCAATCATCGGGCTTGAAGCTGTATCCACTTGGGTCGGTATATTTCAATGGGTTGTTGAGCGCATAAGAATAGCGGTTGTGGTTTTGGGCATTGCCCGGCTGCTGTAAAACCGGGTCGGGCGAAAGGAAACGGCCGACCCAGGGGTCGTACATGCGCCCGTTCATGTTTATGAGGCCAAAGGCGTCAAGGTGTTCGTGGCCGGTATATCCACGGTCGA
>JAADJA010000150.1 GCA_013151015.1 Chlorobiota bacterium | reverse complement strand
TCATCTACCAATTTTATTGGCATCAAACAATTATAGAAACCATAACCCTACCATACCATTTGCTGATTTTAATGACAACAACAATAAGGATTAGCTTATTTCAAATAGCAATTCCAATCGTGAAAAATAAATGCCCATAACAAAATTGGTTTTAAAGAACCGTAAAGGTAAGGAATAATTCTTACTATTTCCCCTACCTTTGCAAAAAACGAATTATGAAACTATTAATGATCTATGCAAGGAAATTTGCCTATAACCCCACCATCAAGGTTTTGGAAGATGCGGAAGAAGTGAGTTCTGGAAAATCATTTGAAGAGGTGCAGGTAGCATTTATCCAAATGGAAAAAGAGGACGAGGAAAGGATGAATGCAGTGGAGACCAAGTTGGTGAAAAACCTAAAATGGGTTGCCGGAAAAAACAAGGCCCGGCACATTGTTTTACATTCCTTTGCCCATTTATCGGAAAGCAAGGCCGATCCAGGACTTACAAAAGAGTTTTTTGACAGTACGCAAAAAAGATTGGAAAAGACTGGTTACAAGGTCAGCCAAACACCATTTGGGTATTTTCTCGATTTGGATATAAACGCCCCGGGGTTTTCGCTGGCACGTGTTTTCAAAAGTTTCTAAAAACCGATCGGCAATAAACGTTTATCTATCACCAAGCAGGTTAATTATTTTTTCAAGGAATTGCTGCCTCTTAAAGGGTTTTGAGATGTAATCATCCATCCCTGCCTCTATGCAAAGGTCTTTGTCCGATTTCATGGCAAAAGCGGTAAGCGCGATTATTTGGATATGCTCTCCGGCCCCTTTCGCTTTTTCCATTTCCCTGATCGCCTTTGTGGCCTCATAGCCATTCATAACAGGCATCTGAACATCCATCAAAATCAGGTCAAATTCACCTTTCCCATATGCTTCAACTGCCATCTCACCGTCATCCACAACAGTCAGGTCCCAATCCTTCGATTTGGTTATTGCCTTAATCAAGAACTGGTTTGCTTCATTATCTTCCGCCAACAAAATTTTTATTTTTCCTGCATCAGGTTCCCTATCATCAACATAATCATTCATATATTCTTTTTTTATTCCCAAATTTCCGGGATTGGTTTTAACTTTAAAATCGATATCAACAATAAACCGGCTTCCTTTGCCAGGCTCTCCTTCCACACCAATGCTCCCTCCCATCATTTCAACCAACTTTTTTGCAATGGTCAGCCCAAGCCCTGTCCCTTGTGATTTCTTCACAAGATAATAGTCGAGTTGCTTGAATTCGTCAAATATTGTTTCCCTCATAGCGGGATCGATCCCGATACCCGTATCTTCCACGGCCAATTCAACTTTTACCTGTTTCCCATCGCTGTTTGAAGTTGCAAAAATACGAACATTTCCTTTATCGGTAAACTTTATTGCATTGCTCAACAAGTTGGCCAGGATTTGTTTCAACTTAAAACCATCCCCGAACATCTCATTTATATATATTTCGTCCAGGTCAAGCGAAAGGTGAATCCCCTTTTCTTTAACCTTCTGCATAAAAAACCCCGATGTTTCTTTTATAATATTTGAAAGCTTGAAATTACTTTCGTGAAGCTTTATTCTACCAGCCCCAATTTGAGAATAGTCAAGGAGGCCTTCAACAATCTGTAACAAATGTGTTCCCGATTGCTCGATGAGTTTCAGCATTTTCCTTTTTTGATCATCGGTTTCGTTGATTATCAGGATTTCCGAAAACCCCAATATCCCGTTCAAAGGTGTCCTGATCTCATGGCTCATATTTGCAAGGAACTGTCCTTTGGCCTTGTTGGCCTCTTCTGCCTCTTTTCTTGAAACGATAAGGTCTTTCAGGGAATCAAGGCGGACTTGCTCCAATGACAATGCTTTGGCCAGGGTATCGATAATCTGAATTTCACTCTCTGAAAAATCGCGTTCCTTCGTGCACAACACGCACAAATTACCACTTGGCTTCCCATCCGCTATTATGGGATAACCAAATGCTGTATTGATGTTGAGGTCTTCCAGCAATGGGTTCTTCTTAAAAACCTCGGGCTCGTTTCTTCGGGTCAGGGAAAACGGTTCTTTCCCATACCGCAGGTAATCGACCAAAAAATCGTTCATTGCCGGCGTGCCTTTACGGACCAGATCGGCTGGTATATTATAAAAGGAAATGGGGGAAATAGTTGTACCGTCTTCACTCAGCCGGTTATACATCGAAAACTCACCGTCAATAATATCGGCGGTTTTTTTCAGCAGGATTTCAATATTTTTTGCCGGGTCGATACCCAGTTCAAAAAACACTTTGTTCAATTCCTCTATTTTCTTTTCAGCATTTTTCCGATCGGTGATATCTTCAACAGTCCCTTCAAAATAAACAATATCCCCCTCGTTGTCCCTAATGGCCCGGGCACTTTCGGTAATGAAAATCCCGGCTCCATCCTTTCTGATCCAGGAAGATTCAATACCGGTAACAATGTCTTTGTTTTTGAAAAGCTTCGTGAACTCTTTTCTCGAATACCCTTGGCTAAAACCCTCTTTCTCAAGATTTCTTTTGGCAAGTTCCTCAAATGAACCATACCCGAGTATCTTGACAAGAATTGGATTGGCCATTAAAACCTCGCCCTCAAAAGTTGTCCGGTATAACCCAATAGTGGAATTTTCATAAAGGCTTTTAAACCTTTGTTCGCTTTCCATTAATTTCTTTTCCGTAATTTTTCGTTGGGAACAGTCATTAAGTACAATTGTAATAATATCACCGGGATGGAAATTCATAAAAATATCCAACCAAATACCCTGGCTTTTTAAATATATCTCAAAACTGTAATGGGTTAAACGCTTGTTACTGTTCAAACAGAAATTTATGTGTTCGTCAAATTCAACGTAGGACTCAGGGAATACCTCGGAATACATTTTCCCGACAAGTTTTTCTTTTTTGATGCCCGCGATCATTTCCAAGGCACTATTTACTTCCAGGATTTGAAAATCAACTTTATCTCCGGGTTTACCATAAATAATTTTCGCCTTCACATAGGGCAAAGGAATTCCATCAATAATCTGGTTATTCGCTTTATTTTGATTCCTGAAAAAATCCATGTAAATAGTTTATCCTTCGTAAAAAAAGCTGCAAAAATAGTCAATATATTAAAGGGCAAACAATTATCCCACTGTTGTACTTTTCGGCATCCTTACCGATAATCGGAAAAGTCCCTGAAGATCAAAACTTGAAAATATCTCTTTGAAAAAAGGAGGAACTCCAATCATTTTACTGTAAATACAGCACATGACATACTGACACAACAGAATCATATACCATTAATTCCCTATGACTTACAATCATCTATTAACCCATTACTTTAACAGGAAATTAATATCGTCCCCGGGTTGGTATTCTTTTGGGGATTTTCCATTTTTAAACCAACGCATTGGTCTTTCACCCAAAAGTTCCATGGAATCGCCCTTTACCCTCAACAAGGTTCCTTCGCGCAAGCCCACCACATTCACATTGTTGTTGATGACCATAAATTCTTCCAATCTTTGCTCACGGGTTTCACCCCCATGACCCTCCGGATTTGCGTCCAGGTAATGCGGGTTTATCTGAAACGGGACAAGGTTAAGGCAATTAAAACTATCCGGTTCAACAATGGGCATGTCATTTGTCGTCATCATTGTTGGACATGCTATATTCGCCCCAGCGCTCCAGCCCATATAGGGAATCCCCTTCCCCACTAATTCGCTGATATGCTTCATCAACCTCAACTTATGCAGCATATAGATCAGATGAAAGGTATTCCCCCCTCCCACCGCAATGGCAAGTGCATCGCGCAGGGATTGCACAGGGTCTTTTTCACGATGGATGGAATACACTTCAAAACCCAATTCCATAAAAACCTCGTTAACCCGTTCTTCATAGATCTCGTATGAAGCCTCCACCCCATCTTCGGAAAGGGCCACCCCAGCATATGGGATAAACAGCACTTTTTTAATCCCTGTTTTATTCAGGAAATCGGAAATGTAAGGCCTGGGCCAATCAAGGTACCTTTCTCCGTAATTTGTGGAGTTACTGATAAGCAATAATCTCTTTTCCATAATATTATTTTTAGCTGGTAAACTCTGTAAAATTTACCGCTAATATACAAATTCTTTTTCAACTTACAGAAAAATGTCAAATTGCAGATGCCCCAACTGTTTTTAACGCGGATTTGGTCATCATCGGCCAACTGGCCACAAACCAATCAATACTGAAAAAAGATCAAGATTTAATTGTTCATCCGGGAATCGGACAAAACCATGACACTACCACTTTTTGATATAGGCTTTCTTAAAGTGTTTGAACCAATTATGCCCCTCGGTATATTTCTCCACATTTTGTTTTGGATCGGAGGATTTGTCCATTGATTTATCGTACATCGCCATCTGCTCGGCCAGGCCAATTTGCATATTGCGGGCATTTTTAGCGGAAATATTATTGTTCTCCAAAATCCTCAATAATTCAAGGGCGGTATCGTACTTATCATTGGCCCGATAAAAGTTAACCGTATTTTCAAGAAGTGCGAGGTTGTTTTTAATACTGAAAAGATAGTGCAAAGGCATGGGCTCGATTTTAGTCCTCACGATTTCAAATTCCTCTGAAAGCAGTTCCATCTTTTCATAAATTTCGATAAACTGGTCGTGGTTGCCTTTTTTCAGGGCTTTCTGGGCTTCCAGTGCCAGGGTTTGGTATTTGGCTGCGGGGGCGTACACATCCAACAGATTGCGCGAACGGCCAACATCCAGCCCACAATAGGGGTTATCCTCGTACAAATTATCTGAGACCTTTAGCAATTCAACTGCCTTCACATAATCACCCGAACCAATTAATTGTTCTGAATGGCCCAGCAATTTCGCAAATTCAACTCCCGATTGCGCACAACCTTTTGAAAATATTTCATTGTTCAAAGCGGTAAGGCTTTGCTGAACTTTGCCATTGTTGACCAAATCGTATTTAAACTGCAATTGCAAACAACTTTCATAGATCGCTTTGGCTTTTTCAGTTTGTTTCCTTTCGATATAATGCATGCCAAGCTCACATTGACGTTGGATATAAGGAATTTGCGAACTGGCGACAAAAGCTTCGATCCTGCCCGTATTCTCAAAACGGAAGCGGGAGTTCAGTTCCTCGGCTTTTGTAAATACCTGTGTGGCCACAGAGTAGTCACCCTTGCTCAGGGATGAAATCCCATCAGAAATAAACTTCTCGTAAAAATGCCAGTTAATCCCCTTTTCTACCTCAAGGATATCGGGTGTCCGCTGCATAAGGTCGGGGTTATTTTCCAATAAGGAATTGGCCATGGCCAAATATGTCTCAGCAGAACTTTCCGATCCGGTTTTCAACATTTCATTGGCTTCCATCATCCTACTTCGGTAAAGCCCGTTGACAGCTTCCCGTTTCCCTTTGTTTATCTCGTAGTTAAAATTATACCGGTCAATCGAATTTGAGATTTCACCCGCTTTCGTAAAACAATACAATGCCTTGTCGAATTCTTCCTCTTCATTAAGTTTATCCCCTTTCACAACGAAAAGCGTAACCAGTTTTTCCATCATTTTATTGACGGAGGCATCCGATATAATCGAACTGCTGTTATTTACCTGGAACGACCTTGCTTTATCAAGATATTGTTCGGCCAGGTCGTAATTGCCAATCTCGATGGCACGATCGGTAATATGCAGGTAGGA
>JAADJA010000209.1 GCA_013151015.1 Chlorobiota bacterium | reverse complement strand
TGCCCTATTTACTACTTGCCATTATTTTTGGGCTTGTGGCCATTTTTGCACAAAAAGAGACCTGGGGGGAAAATTTAAGCCAGGAGCCGTACGGTTTCTTGCAACGCTTATTGTTTGCCGGAACTGCTTTTGTACAATACATATTTAAACTGATAACCCCCTACAAATTGAGTGGGTTTTATCCCTATCCGGCCAAAATCCCAGGAGTGTTTTTGTGGAAGGCCATTTTTTCACTTGTATTTACAGTTGCTGTATTATGGCTGTTTTTCCGGTCGGTCAAAAAGGATAAGGTGATTGCTTTTGGCCTGCTATATTTTATGGTCAATATTTTTTTATTGCTCAAATTGTTTGAATTTCCTGCCGGGGATTATATCATGGCCGACCGGTATGCCTATGTGGCTTCCGTTGGGATATTTATTCTGATTGCTTATCTCTTTCAAAAACTATTTGAGAATAAAACATTGATAAAAAAAGTAATCAGGATTGCTTTGATTGGATATTTCTTCTTCCTTGGTTTCCAGACATTCCAAAGGACTGGCGTTTTTCAGGATGACCTGCATTTTTATTCCGATATCATTGAAAAATACCCCACCGCGGAAGTGGCTTATACCAACCGTGGGGTCATCAGGCAGGACAAAGGGAATTACAAGGGGGCGCTTTCCGATTTTAACCATGCGATAAAAATAAATCCGAATAGTTATAAGAACTTTGCTAACCGGGCTGCGGTTTACACCAAATTGAACAACTATAAAAAAGCTAAAACCGATTATGAGAAATCACATTCCTTAAAACCGGGAAGTTTGATGGTCTTGTCAAATTTAGGATATGCAAAACTTCAGACAAGGGATTTTAATGGGGCAATCAAGGATTTCAACACGGTTTTGGAAAAACAGCCGCAAAACACCGAAGCCCTTAACAATAGGGGAACCGCAAAGTTTAGTCTTGGGAATTTCAATGCGGCCATCCAGGATTATAGTTTAGCCATTCGTTATGATTCCGCTTTTGCGAATGCCTGGTTCAACAGGGGCCTGGCAAGTTTGAACTCCAATAAGATAGATGAAGCCATTCGTGATTTTTCAACCTGCATTAAGCTAAACCAAAAACACGTAGAAGCTTATTCAAACAGGGCCATTGCATTTTCAAGACAAAATAACTTTGAAAAAGCTTTTTCCGATTATGACGAAGCCATCAGGCTTAAGCCTTCGTATTTTGATGCCTGGCTGAACCGTGGTGTTGACAAACTTCATGTGGGAAGAAATACGGAAGCTGTTTCAGATTTTCACCAGGCCATCCAGATCAACCCGAATGTGGGCGCTACCTATTATTTCCTTGGTTTGGCTTTGGTTGGTTCTGACCGTACAACAGCTTGTGCGGATTTCCGAACTGCTTTGAAGCTCGGATTCGGACAGGCCAGGGAACAAATAAACCGTTTTTGTAAGTAGTCCCCTATTTCACCAATTAAATAATACGTTGTAATGTTGCCTGAGCAAATATTTGGATTAGGTTGCGGGTTACATAAGCCATAACCTATGGTTCCCAATAGATTTTGGATTGTTAGCTGAATAAACGGATTTATTTCTAATGACAAAGTCCTATTGCATGATCCAGGTTTAAGTTTTGACTTCCATTTTCCCCGTAAATATCACATTTTGAGTATTTGGCACAATGGAAACTTAGTATCTAAAGCCGTTATGTT
The DNA here is from genome assembly GCA_013151015.1 of Chlorobiota bacterium. Lineage (GTDB taxonomy): Bacteria > Bacteroidota > Bacteroidia > Bacteroidales > JAADJA01 > JAADJA01. Next base: position 4,046 of record JAADJA010000209.1, on the reverse strand, counting down.
TTTATTAAAAAATTGTTAATAAGTATTGAATTGGGGGCTTATTAATGTTGATTTCAACCCGATACAATCTTTTCAACAAGCATTTGTTTATAAAAGGGAGACGAAAAACCGCAAATTGTGTAGTATTTTAGCACAGCGAAAAATGAGGCCCCTTCATTTAGTTACCTCGTGGAAATTCAGCATTTTACAGTTTTAACATCAAAAAATAAATTGAGAATTATGAGCGAAAATCTTTTTGCCAGTATAGAAGGAAATAAAGTGTCTGGAATTGAAAATAGCGCATATTCGGGCGTTATTGGGCAAAGGGAGCGTCCGTCCATGCCTGTAAACCCAAATGAAGTAAAAATTACAAAAGATGAATCGAAATCCGCTCTAAAAAAGCAAATAAAAAAACTGAGCTTTACAAAATACAAAGAAGAGGATGTCATGGAAAAGGCCACGGCCTACTTCAATGGTGATGAGCTGGCAGCAAGTGTGTGGATGAAAAAATATGCCTTAAAGGACAGTTCGGGAAATATTTTTGAGCAAACCCCGGACGAGATGCACCACAGGTTGGCCGCCGAAATTGCACGTATCGAGCAAAAGTATCCCGATCCCATGAGCGAGGCGGATATCTATGCTTTGTTGAAAGATTTTAAATACATCGTTCCCCAGGGCGGGCCCATGTCGGGAATTGGTAACGACCATCAGAACTCTTCCCTTTCAAATTGTTTCGTGGTTGGCAACCAGGGATCGTCCGATTCCTATGGTGGCATCATGAAAATCGATCAGGAACAGGTTCAGTTGATGAAACGCAGGGGCGGTGTAGGTCACGACCTCAGCCATATCCGGCCAAAGGGCAGCCCCGTGAAAAACAGTGCGTTGACTTCAACCGGGATCGTCCCTTTTATGGAAAGGTATTCCAATTCCACGCGTGAGGTTGCACAAGACGGGCGCAGAGGTGCACTGATGCTATCCATTTCGATAAAGCATCCTGATTCAGAGAGCTTTATCGATGCCAAAATGCAAAAAGGGAAAGTGACCGGAGCCAATGTTTCCGTTAAGATAGACGATGGTTTTATGAAAGCCGTTAGGGACAACACGCCTTATGTCCAACAATACCCCATTGATTCACCAAACCCAAAAGTGAGAAAAGAGATCGATGCCCGTAAGTTGTGGGACAAAATTGTCCATAACGCATGGTCATCGGCCGAACCGGGTATTTTGTTCTGGGACACCATTTCAAAAGAAGCCATCCCTGATTGTTATGCCGATCTTGGGTTTAAAACGGTTTCGACAAACCCTTGTGGGGAAATCCCACTTTGCCCTTATGACAGTTGCCGTTTATTGGCCATCAACCTTTTGAGCTATGTGGAAAACCCATTTACAAAAAAAGCCAGTTTTAATTCCCGGCTTTTTTCGGAGCATGTACACGCGGCCCAAAGGATAATGGATGACATTATTGATCTGGAAGTCGAAAAAATTGATGGGATAATCGAGAAAATAAACAAAGACCCGGAGCTGGAAGAAATCAAAAGCGTGGAACGGAACCTTTGGATGAATATCCGCGAAAAAGCATTGCAGGGCCGCAGGACCGGAATCGGGATCACGGCAGAAGGGGATATGATCGCTGCCCTTGGAAGCCGTTACGGGACAAAGGAAGCCACCGATTTTTCCGAAGAAGTGCATAAACTCCTTGCCATCGAAACCTATCGTTCGTCTGTTGATTTGGCCGAAAAAAGAGGGGCTTTCCCCATTTTTGACATCGACCGTGAAAAGAACAACCCTTTCATTTTAAGGATTAAGGAAGCTGCCCCGGCCATTTATGAAAAAATGGAAAGGGTGGGCCGTCGAAATATAGCCTTGCTCACCATTGCCCCAACAGGGAGCGTGAGTATCTGCACGCAAACCACATCCGGTATTGAACCGGTTTTCCTGATTTCTTATAAAAGAAGGAGAAAAGTAAACCCCAACGACAATAACGTGAACATCACTTTTACCGATGAGGTTGGCGATTCCTGGGAAGAGTTCAATGTGTTCCATCCCCAGTTCATGAAATGGTTGGAGGTGAACGGATACGATACGGAAAAAGTCCAGCACTTCAGTGATGAGGAATTGAAGCCCCTCATCGAGGCATCACCTTATCACAAGGCCACTTCAAACGATGTGGACTGGGTGGAAAAGGTGAGGATGCAGGGAGCAGTCCAGAAATGGGTCGATCACTCCATCAGTGTAACAGTAAACCTGCCGAAAGAAGCCAACGAAGATGTGGTAAGCAAGGTTTATCAAACGGCCTGGGAAAGTGGCTGCAAAGGAATGACAATTTATCGTGACGGTTCGCGCGATGGCGTGTTGATCAGCAATGATGACAATAAGGAAGAAACTACTGTTTTCAAGGATACAAAAGCCCCGCCACGACCAAAAAGATTGGAAGCAGATGTCGTCAGGTTCCAAAACGATTATGACAAATGGGTGGCCGTTGTGGGATTGCTCGATGGGAAACCCTATGAAATATTTACGGGAAAAGCCGATGAGTTTTATTTACCACCGGCCATCACTTCCGGCTGGGTCTTGAAAACAAAGGTTGAAAATGAAGCCCACGCACGTTACGATTTCCAATTTGAGGACAAGGCCGGGTACAAAACAACCATCGAAGGTTTGTCGCGCAGTTTCAACCAGGAATTCTGGAACTATGCCAAGTTGATTTCGGGGATATTGCGCCATGGAATGCCTTTGCCCTTTGCCATCGAACTGGTCGAGAACCTCAACTTCAACAATGATTCCATCAATACCTGGAAAGTTGGGGTAGTGAGGGCGTTGAAAAAGTTTATCCCTGACGGGACGGTGAACAAAAAGCAAAGCTGCCCCGAGTGCAACGAAGAAGGCTCGCTGATGTACAAAGAAGGTTGTTTGGTATGTAGCAACTGCGGCTATTCCAAATGTGGTTAATAAGTAAGTATTGAATAATTATTGGAAAAGTCCCCGTGAAAACGGGGATTTTTTTTTGAGGTTACATTTTAATGTTTCGATATGTTTTTATTCCTATTGAATTGAAAGCAACTTATTTGTTCTTATCCTTTTTGTTATTTGTCTTTTCGTTTGGTTTCTTCTTTCTCGTTTTTATTTCATCATTATCTTTTCCCAAAAACTCCCTTAAAGTTTTTTCGGTGACAGGCAACGGATTGTTCGCAACCTTGGCAAATCCTGAAAAAGCTGCGGCAGATGGGTGTTCGTATATAAGTGCAGCTACATTTTCGGTTTCCATGTCAGATGATAATTCTTTAAACCTGAATTTCATTTCCCGAAAAGCACGTCCCCTTATTTCTTCTGCAATAGCTTTGTTTATGTCTATTTGATTGTTGTTTTTCATTTTACATTAGTTTTTTAACTTTCCTTTTTAATTTTTCAAGGCATTTATATTTCCTTTTGGTAACCTGCACGGAAGTGTTGAATTCCGGCATCAGACCTATAATTTGCCTCGGCTTTAACCCACTAAAAAATGAATATGTCAATAATTTATCACACAACGGGTCAAGGTTGTTAAGGGCTTTAATAATAAAGCGTATTCTCTTTTGTTTCGTGATTTCTATTGAATCTGGATAACAATTGATTTCGGTGATGTTTTCAAACTCATTTATCGGTGAATTATACTTGATATTTTTGAAAAACTTATTGCGCAGGTTCCAACTAATCCCAGATATATAGGAGTATAAGGCTTGTTTATGGATATACTTGCCATTTTTTATACTTGTAACCACTATTACCATAGTATCCTGCACAATATCTTCAGCATCATAAATACCAATTCCCGGTGATACCTTGCTTAATATCAAGGGATAGTATTTTTTATATAAAGTGTTTTCAGCATTTATGTTTCCTGAAAGGATTTGTACAATTAGTTTATCATCCTCAAGGGAAACGGTATTTTCAATATTTATAATCCTATCCATGTTTACATACTTAAATTAGCAAAATGTCCCCATAAATTTTAAAGTTTATATTGGGTTTTGATCAATCCCACGATATCATTGCGGGTAAACCCAAATTCATTGGCAAATTGATAAATA
>JAADJA010000037.1 GCA_013151015.1 Chlorobiota bacterium | reverse complement strand
CCCTGCTATCGGAAAACAAAATCACTTTTGACAAAGCATTCTCCGATGACCGGGACTTACTGCTATGGAAAAACCAGGAATTCCGTATCGTCACGGTTGGTTATAAGGCTGAAAATATTGGCTATAATATCAAGAAAGTCATGCAACAACCCGAAACCAATGTTAAACTCTTCCTCGAAAGTATTAAAGTAAAGGACTTAAAACGAAACCTGAAAAATCAAACCCACTTCCATAAAAAAGAAAACAGTATCTTAGTTGACTTAAATTACCAGGCATTTTTTCATCAGGAAGAGAAACGTATAGAACAGGAACAAATAGAGGCCCGGTTTATAAATAATTTAAGGAGGTTGCTTTTCCCCTCTTGTTTTGGTGAAGGAAATAAAGATAATTAATAAAAGCAATTCCCTTAAGATTGCACATTAACAAATACAAGAAAAAAAATACATGGAATCACAACCTACTGATTTTTACAAAGAAAAGGATGTTTTGGGTCTTGAAAAACCTGAAGTCACTGAACCTGATCAAATACAGGAAGATGAAATAAAGGAAATTGACATTTACCAGGATTTCGAATTCCCAACGCTATTGCAAAGGGTGCAGGCACTGTTCATTGATACAATTATTATTGTTTTTGTGTTTTTTAGCACATCCTATTTGATTGATTTTGCAGGTAGTGCCCCCAATTGGCTCAGGGCAACGATCATCGTTTTCATGCTCTACCTTTATGAACCGGTATTGGTTTCAACAATTGGAGGGACAATCGGCCACAGGGCGTTGAAACTAAGGGTAAGAAGATATAACAATCCCGAAAAAAGACTGATCATTGTCCCTGCTTTGTTCCGCACATTTTTAAAATGGCTTTTGGGTTGGCTGTCATTTTTAACGGTAACATTTAACAAAAAAAGAAGGGCAATCCATGATATGGGAAGTGGATCAATCGTTGTTTCGTTGGGCTGATAAGGCGCGACCCGGCAAGTATCGAAATTGATCCGGGTTTTAAACCTAAAGGATTACCATGTCGGAAAAATAGAATTTCTCCCCTGTGCAATAAGTTATCCAGAAAAATAATCCAATACAAAGCGAAACTTTTCCCCATTTTGAATGTTTTAGACAAATACCCAACTTCATATTGAAATATTAACATATATTTAACGTTTAAAATCCAAATCAATCAATTTATGAAAAAAGCGATCATCTTAGGTTTGCTGTTTATCAGCTCGATTATTTCAATCCATGCACAGAATTGGCTCACTGATATTGAAGAAGCCAAAACAAGCGCTGCAAAAGAAAACCGCAACATCATCCTTGTCTTCCAGGGTTCCGACTGGTGCGCGCCCTGTATGAAACTGGAAAAAGAAATATGGAACACCGATGAATTCAAGGAATATTCGAAGGAGCACTTTATTTTGCTGAAAGCGGATTTCCCGAGGAAAAGAAAAAACAAACTGGAATCGGTCCAGCAAGAAAAAAACATGCAACTCGCCGAAAAATACAATAAACAGGGTTTCTTCCCGATGGTGGTGGTATTGGACAAAGAGGGAAATGTCCTTGGCCGAACGGGTTATGAAAAGATGGAAGTTTCCGAATACATCAAATTACTGGAATCCTTCTAATAAACATCCATGATCAAGGCTTATCTGATTTCAATCATCCTGGCATCCACATTTTCAATTCAGGCGCAGCAGGCATTCCGCCGTACCCTGAAGTTGATGGGGAGCCGCTTTGATATTACCGTTGTCGCCAATGATTCGGTGGATGCAAAACAGTACATTGATTTGGCCGTGGTTGAAATCACCCGTATCGAAAAACTCATTTCCTCCTGGGACACTGGTTCCCAAACTTCCGAAATCATCCGAAACGCAGGGATAAAACCCGTGAAGGTCGATAAGGAACTCTTTGACCTGATCCAACGGTCACTTGCCATTTCAAGATTGACCGATGGTGCTTTCGACATCAGTTATGCCTCTATGGACAGGATTTGGAAATTCGATGGCAGCATGACAGAGATGCCTTCTGAACAGGATATTAAATCGTCCGTTAAAGAAACGGGCTTTCGGAATATCATCCTTGATAAGGAAAAGCAAACGGTATTTTTAAAACTGAAAGGGATGAAGATCGGTTTTGGGGCAATCGGGAAAGGTTATGCAGCCGACAAAGCCAAAAGCCTATTGATGGGAAAAGGGGTAGTGGCCGGCATCATTAACGCATCGGGCGATATGAACACCTGGGGGAAACAGCCCAATGGGGAAAGCTGGAAAGTGGCCATAACCAACCCGATGAACAAGGACAATGCCTTTGCCACCTTGCCAATTAATGAAGGGGCCGTGGTCACTTCCGGCAATTATGAAAAATATGTGGTTTTCAATGGCAAACGTTATACCCACATAATCGACCCACGAACTGGTTATCCTTCAAGCGGGATCATCAGTGCAACGGTATTTGCCCCCAAGGCCGAACTTGCCGATGCCCTTGCCACGTCCATTTTCGTCATGGGTGTGGATGTGGGCCTTGACCGGATAAACCAGTTGCCCAATATCGAATGTGTCATTATTGATGATGAAGGGAATATCCACACATCCGAAAACATAGAAATCGAAGTTGGCGAAGAAGACAAATGACCTTCCAGTATCAGAACGGCATGGAATCTTTGATGGGTGGCCTTCCAGCGTTGGGACAACCTGGAAGTGTCGGTTTAGTGAAAAACAAAACCATGATCGCAAACAATAACTTTTAATTTTAAGATAAAAAAATGATAAAAAAAATTGCAATCGGATCAATCTTGCTTATTTCGCTGAGTTCCTGCGAAGTTTTACGGGAATATGAGAAAATCAACCTCAATGACCCTGACATGAAACTGGCATCACGGAGAATCAACCGTTTTGAAACAACTTTCCACTCATATCGTGAAGGGGCTTCGGGAGCCAATGGCGGAAAGACAGGCGGCGGCTGTGGATGCAATTAGTGGCTTTAAGAAATACTGATTAGGCCCTTGATCCTGAAATCCGTGTTTTATTTGGCAAAAGGCCAATACCCAATAACTACCTGATTTATACTGAAAACAATCAAATAGTAAATGAAGAAAGTACTTGTAATAATGACAATGATAATCGCAGTTCCTGGATTTGCCCAGAAAAATGTCCAGGACACAAGCAAAGTTTATAAAAAGCGTGTATTGGAAAATGCCGAGATTGATTTCCTCACCAGCATTTATACCCAGGATGGCAACAACGCAGCCGTAACCGGTGGCATAGGCAGTGAGAAACTGTCGAACATCACCCCTACCCTTGTTATCTCAGTTCCTTTGAACGATGATGATATCTTGAAAATAGATGGAGGTATCTCGGCTTATACATCGGCCTCTTCCAGCAACCTCAACCCATTTACGGGCGCATCTTCGGGCGAAGGGGAAGACGATGACGATGACAAAAACTTTAACGGTGACGTTGTCCCCATAACCGGCAGCCCCTGGGTGGCATCGTCCGGTGCATCCAAATCCGATGTGCTCACACATGCCACCTTTTCATACAGCCACAGTTCCGACAACAGGAACACCATCTGGAGCGGGAACCTGAGTTTCTCAACGGAATATGATTACATCTCCTTTGGTTTGGGCGGTGGTGTTGCAAAGCTTTTCAATGAGAAGAACACGGAAATTGGCCTAAAAGGAAAAGTCTATTTCGACCAATGGAAACCCGAATTCCCCACCGAACTGATTTCTTATTTTGAGGCCGGAAGAAACCTCAACAACGGCTTTTTTTCGGGTGTGGATATCCTGGATGAAAGCGGCAACATCATCGACAAAAACGGGTCAACGGTCTGGAGGCCTTTCAAAACGACTGCCCTGGACACCAAGAACAGGAATTCCTATTCCTTGTCCTTTAGCTTTTCGCAAATTATCGGAAGAAATGCACAGTTCTCCATTTTTGTTGATATCGTACAACAGAGCGGATGGCTTGCCAATCCTATGCAACGGGTCTATTTTGCCGACCGGGCTAACTATTACATCGGCAATGCGGCCAATATCCCAAATTATGTTTCCCCAAGCAATACGGATGTTTTCAGGTTGGCAGATGATATCGAGCGTTTGCCCTCCAGCCGGTTCAAAACGCCCATCGGGGCCAGGTTCAGTTTCTACATCAACGAAATTGTCACATTGCGGACCTATTACCGTTACTACACCGATGATTGGGGGATTTATTCACATACGGCGAGCCTGGAAATCCCAGTTAAAATAAGCGGCAAGTTCACCATTTACCCATCTTATCGCTACTATACACAAACAGCAGCGTATTATTTCGCCCCATTTAACGAACACCTCACCACCGATAAGTTTTACACATCTGACTATGATCTGTCCGAACTGGATTCGCAACAATACGGCTTTGGAATTTCCTACACCGACATCTTCACCGAGGGCCACATCTGGAAATTCAGGATAAAAAACATCGACCTGAAATACAGTCACTACCAAAGGAGCACCGGACTGAAAGCCGACATCGTGAGTGCCGGGATCAAATTTGTTTTTGAGTAACGATTCCTTCCCGTTGCTGTTTTTGCTTTTCCCCCATTGGTGTTTCCACAAACAGGACCCATGCTTTTATTATCGCGATCAACGAATTTACCAACGACACTATTACATCCGTCATCCAAGCTACAATGAACGACCAGATTGTTTGATATGGATTCATTGATAAAGGATTTTGTAATTTAGCACACAGACATTAAATTGTCTGATAAAGGATATTTTGCCCATTCCACTAAAAAAGGCCAAACAAAAAACAACATGAAACTAACAAAAGGTCGTTTTTTTACTGAGGAGCTTAGCATCTTGAACAAGAAATCGACTAAGTCAGAAAATATCTGGCACTCAAGTTTAAGCACTAAGCGCTGTTACCATTTTTACTGTTGTAAAAAGGGAGTACGAAGATGAAAATTTAATCTCTTAAACTTGATTTTTAAATTTATTAAAATTTAAATACTTAACAAATTATATACAGATTAAACAGCATTTGTATGTTAACCGGGGGATCGGCACCATCGGCTATCCGGGTCGTGTTGGCATCCGCCCCGAAATTCCTCTCATCGAGCTTAAGTCCGAACCGGTTTAGTTTTCACAATTATTTTTTTTTGAAATGAACCAATAGCATGATATTGCTGTTTATTTCCTGAAAATGGATCATTGTCATTTTTATTTTGATTTAGGCGAGACAACCATCAGACCATAAATTTGAACTTAATTTATAAAAGGGAAAAACGAAACTAATTGATAAATGGAATATCCGTGTCAAGGAGTAACTGTCACATGCCCACATATGCGGCGCAAAACAAATATGAAACAAGCTAATTGGAAAAATTTAAACACATGAAAAAAACAACTCTCGCACTGATCGCAATTCTCATCGTGAACTTTTCCTTTTCACAGGAAAACCACCCCTATTCAAAAAATGAATTGATTGTCCATTTCAAAGAAAACACTAAAATCAATTTGGGGGACTGCACCGTTTTGCAAAAATTCGGCGAGCCTGTTTTGGATGGATTGAACCAACAATACCTTTTGGACAAAATCGTATTGACGGGGAACAGAAAAACAAAACGCACCTATATCCTTAAATTCACCTCGGAACAGGAAATTGAAAAACTGGCAAAAACATATTTGGGAACGGGTTTCTTTGAATATGTGGAGCCAAATTTTATGGGAAAAGGGAGCGGACAGAAAGGTATTTCGGAAATATTTCCCAACGACACCTATTTTTCGAGACAATGGGGGCTATACAACGATGGGACTTTTTCGTTGTCGCCTGCTGTTGAAGATGCCGACATCGATATGGAGCTTGCCTGGGACACCGAACAGGGCGATACATCCATTGTTGTGGCGATTTTGGACACTGGCGTAAAACTGGACCACCCCGAACTGGAAGGCAGGATTTGGGCCAACTACAACGAAACGGTGAACGGTTCGGATGATGATGGCAATGGATATGTGGACGATGTAATGGGATGGGATTTTGCAAATGTTGACAATAACCCGATGGATGATTTCGGGCATGGAACGAACGTAACGGGGATAATTGGTGCAAACACCAATAACGAAATTGGTTATGCCGGTGTAGATTGGAACTGCAAATTAATGATCGGTAAAATCCTGGACCAAAACAATTGGGGATATTATTCCTGGTGGGCCGATGGAATTTACTATGCCGTGGACAATGGTGCCGATGTCATCAATATGTCGGTGGGCGGTAGTAGTTATTCCAACCTTATGGACAATGCCATCGAATATGCCCACAGTCAGGGCGTGATCGTGGTGGCCAGCATGATGAATACGGACAACAATGTGGTTTTTTATCCGGTGGGATATGAACAAACCATTGCCGTTGGTTCCACAAATCCCAATGATGAACGCTCCTCCCCTTTTTTCTGGGATCCGGCAAGTGGCAGCAATTATGGCGACCACATTGATGTGGTGGCCCCGGGGAATTTCATTTACGGATTGGACTACGAATCCGATACCAATTATGAGGCCTATTGGGGCGGCACATCACAGGCAACACCTTTGGTTACCGGCCTTTGCGCATTGTTGCTGGCCCAGGACAGCACACGTACCCCTGATGAAATCAGGGAAATCGTACGCAATACGGCTGAAGATGAAGTAGGGGACCCAACGGAAGACACACCGGGCTTTGACATATTTTATGGCCATGGAAGGATAAACGCCAATGAGGCTTTGCTGCAACTGCCTGTTAACATCGCCCAATCTGTTTCGGGTGGACAAACATTTTCGGTTTACCCAAACCCGGCAACTGATTATTTATTTATTTCGGGCAGCTTGAACAAAAAGCGAATCTGTATTATAAATTCGATGGGCACACGTGTTTTTGAACAAGAAACCGCAAACATGCAGGATTTATTAAAGGTTGATGTTTCGGGGTTTCCCCGGGGAATTTATTTTGTCCAAATTACAGATAACAAGGGGAGTACTTCAAAAAAAATAATTATAGAATAACTTTCTCATTCGTAATATTTTCAGCTACGGTACAAACTACATTCCTCCCCTTGATGTTCTTGCCTCAACACGACAAAACAAAAAATGTTGTAGGAACAAAAAATTTGTATAGTTTGCAAACTAAATATATCGTATATCAAGTATGAGTTACTCATTGTCCTTTACAAAATCTATATTGGTGGTCATCTTTATTTCTGACAAGATCAGGCAAAATCAATTTGAATTTTTGTCAACGGCAGATATATCGAAATACTTAAGCATCCCGAAACCTACTTTAGTCAAGATTTTGCAAAACCTTTACATGGCTAAAATTATCGAAACGAAAGAAGGAAAAAATGGTGGGATCAGATTAATGAAGGACCCGTCTAAAATTACGGTATTTGAAATTTTTGAGGCCATGGAAAAGGGGAAGTCACTTTTTCAGACTTCGTTTAATATTTTAGCGGAAGGCAAAAGACCTGACAATGCGCAAAAATCAATCAAGAATTTTTTAACCGATGTTGAAAATCAGCTAAAAAATGAATTGTCAAAAAAGACGATTGCAGAAATTTTAGTTGAAATGAACAACTAAATTTTTTTATTTTAACTAAATATACACAATATATCGTAAATAAAATACTCTTTTCGAAATTCTTTTCCGACTTACAAGAAGCACCCTGGTACAGACAATTCCTGAATCCTGTAATAGATGAAATTAAAAACGGTTCAAACTTATTGGATATCGGCACAGGTTCAGGAAAAATGCTGGAAATCCTTTTTAATGAAAAAAACGTGTACAGTGCGGGAACAGATACCAACAAAGACATGCTTAAAGAGGCCGAAGAAAAGTTAAGAAATACAAGTGCCAAATTGCATCTTATTCCTGCTGGGGAAAAATTGCCCTTTGAAAAAGGCAGCTTTGATTATGTGACTGTTTGCAGCGTGTTATTTCACCTGAAAGAGAAAGAAATTGACCATTTGCTCATGGGTTCATTGCAAGTTTTGAAAGATGCCGGCAGATTAATAGTCCTCACTCCCACCGGAAAAGGAAATATGATAAAGCTAAGCAAAAACTTCTTTTCCTTAAAAAACAAAAGCATTTTTATTTGGTATCGAGCCACGAAAAAACGCGCATTAATTTGGTCAATGAATCAATACCTCAAGCAATTTGCAGCTAACAATAAATTGAAGTACAAATCGCAAATCGTCATGCACGGTTTCGCTCAATTGGAAATAATAAGTAAATAAATAAAAGTTTAACTAAAATTAAAAATCATGTATGTAATAACAGGAGCTACCGGAAACACAGGTAGCATTATTGCTTCCACACTATTGGGGGCCGGAAAACAAGTAAGAATAATTGCCCGGGACACTGAAAAGGCAAAAGGCCTCATTGAAAAAGGTGCCGAATTGTTTCAGGGAAGTACAAATAATGTTGAATTGCTGAAAGCGGCATTTGCCGGAGCAGACGCCGTTTATGTCGTAATCCCTATGAATATGCAGGCAGCCGATTACACAGCATTTCAAATGGAGCACGTTAATGCAATTGCCGAGGCCATGGAAACTTGCAATGTTAAAAAAGTAGTAAGTATGAGTAGTCAGGGAGCCCATATAAATAGTGGATCGGGCATAATTTTAGGCCTACATTATATGGAAGGGGAATTTAACCAAATTGAAGGTTTGAATACCCTTAATCTTCGCCCCAGCTATTTTATGGAAAACACGCTTGGAATGGTGGGCATGATAAAAGATGCCGGAATTATGGGATCTCCCATTAAGGCAGATTTATCGTTCCCGATGATTGCCACAAAAGACATTGCCAATTATGCCGCCAAGAGGTTGCTCGCTTTGGATTTTGAGGGAAACAACCACCAGGATTTATTGGGTGCCAGAAATATAACTTATGCAGAAGTCGCAAAAGTTTATGGGGCTGCGATTGGTAAACCCGATTTGAATTATGTGCAATTTCCGTACGCCGATTTTAAAGCTGCCTTCATGGGAATGGGAGCATCAGAAAGTGTAGCGGACAAAATGAACGAATTTTTGGTGAGAGTAAATGCCGGAGAAATATTTGTTTCTGAAAGAAATGAGGAAAATACAACTCCCACAACAATTGAAGAATTCTCTCAAACCTTTAGCTACGTTTATAATATGTAACAATATGATGAAAGTGCCTGGAACCTATCAGGCACTTTCATCAAAAACAACGTATGTCAATGAATAAAAGATGCCCCTTTTGACCTTTGTAAACCAAATGCGGAAAACAATAATTGTCCAATCAAAAAAAAACCAAATATCGCCCGTTGGTGTTCTCACCAGCGGCTCACAAAACCCAATATCTTCTGCCCTGCTCTTTTTCTTAACCAATGCACCCAGACCGATAAAACAAATTATCGTACTTTAGCAGATGTAAATATCCCACTGACAAAATAGTTAAGGATACACTGAAAAACCTATCTGCTTCTTTATACTGACGGAAATCAGGTTTGCAAATTTTTAAAGACCCTTTTCGTGAGTATATGCTGATCCGTAAGAACCCCGAAGTTTCTGGATTCAAACAGCATCAGCATAAGGGCATTTGATTTTGGAGGCAAGGGGAAACAGAGGTTATATGTTAGTTGGATTTATTTTTTTTCAAGTCTGTTCGTTTGGGATTTTGAGACTGGGAAATGATTCATTGAACCGTACAGGCTGGAATATGTGTATTCACCAAAAACAAACCATATGACCAACAAACAAGACAGGGTTGATCAGTTGCTCGAAAAGCTGGAAACACTTCTGGAAAGGCAGCAAAGTTTTTCGAATGAGGTAAATAAGTTACGGGACGAGATAAACCTACTGAAAACCGCAGAGGCAAATCTGGCCAGCATGAAAACAGAGGATAAAGTGGATTGGTCCGTATTGTCCCCCGAAGTTGAAAATGAACCTGAAGAAATAGAATTAAGTTATCAGTCTCCAAAACAAACAGAAACAAAAGAACAACCGGAAGCCGTTATCCCCAAAACCAGGAAAACACCAAAGGTTAAATCGGACCTTGAACGTTTTATTGGTGAGAACCTGATCAATAAAATCGGCATTGCGATTACGGTGATCGGTGTGGCCATTGGTGCAAAATATGCCATCGACCACCAATTGATCAGCCCGCTCACAAGGATGATACTTGGTTACCTGGTCGGCCTTGGCCTGCTGGGTTTTGCCATCCAACTGAAAAAGAATTATGTCGATTTGAGTGCCGTTTTGCTGAGCGGTTCCATGGCCATTATGTATTTTATCACTTATGCGGCCTATGGGTTTTATGCTTTGATCCCGCAAACATTGGCTTTTGTACTTATGGTAATCTTTACGGTATTTACCGTATTGGCTGCACTGAGCTACGACCGGCAGGTGATCGCGCACATTGGACTGGTGGGCGCATATGCCGTCCCTTTTCTGCTGAGCGACGATTCGGGCCAGGTAGTCGTGCTTTTCAGTTATATTGCCATCATCAATGTGGGAATCCTCGTTCTCGCATTCAGGAAAAACTGGAAATCACTTTATTATGTTTCATTCTTGCTTACATGGATAATGTACTTTTCCTGGTATTTGACCGATTATGAGGTCGGTGAATTTTTTGTACCGGCCCTCACGTTCCTTACCATCTTTTTCACGACATTTTACCTTACTTTCCTTGCCTATAACTTAATTCACAAGGAAGAGTTCAAGGTCAGGGACATCCTGCTTTTACTGGCAAATTCCTTCATTTATTATGGCCTTGGGTATTTCATCCTCGGTTCCCATGAAACAGGGGGGCAGTTGCTGGGGCTGTTTACCCTTGGCAATGCGATAATACACTTTGGTGTGGCCGTGGTCATTTACCGCAAAAAACTGGCCGACAAAAACCTCTTTTACCTTGTTTCGGGCCTGGTCCTGGTTTTTATCACCATTGCCATCCCTGTACAACTTGACGGGAATTGGGTCACTTTGATTTGGGCCGGGGAAGCTGCTTTGTTGTTTTGGATCGGACGAACAAAAAACGTCCCTGTTTATGAAAAACTTTCCTATCCTTTGATGCTGCTGGCGTTTTTCAGTATTTTCCAGGACTGGGACATCGTTTATGGAAATTTCGATCCCGAAATCCCTGAAACAAGGTTGACCCCTATCTTTAACATCAATTTCCTGACATCCATCCTTGTCATTGGTTTTTTCGGTTTTATCAACCTGATCGACCGGAACAGTAAATACCTTTCCCCTTTAAAACAGAAAACAAGCCCGTTCCGTCTTTTTTCCTATGTGATACCGGCCTTGTTCCTGATAACGCTTTACTCCGCCTTCAATATGGAGATCGGGAATTATTGGAACCAGCTATACAAAGATTCCGTAATAAATATTGATGTGGGCAACAATTCCTACTTAAACTTTCAGAGGAACAGCGATTTGTTGCAGTTCTCCAACATTTGGTTATTGAATTATTCCATGCTTTTCTTTGGCATCCTCTCGTTCGTGAACATCAGGAAATTCAAGAACAGCCAACTGGGCAACATCAACCTCTTTTTAAATACATTCATATTGCTGGTTTTCCTTACGCAAGGGCTTTACCTCATAAGCGAGCTGCGCGAAAGTTATTTGGGACAAGGCCCGGGCAATTATTTCCAACATGGCTTTATGAATATCGGCATCCGCTATGTTTCCTTTGCTTTTGTGGCCACATTGCTGTTTGCGAGCTATAAATACACGCTACAAGCTTTTATGAAAGCCAAGCTGAAAACCGCCTTTGATTTTGTATTGCACATTTCCATTGTCTGGATCGCCAGCAGCGAACTATTGCACTGGATGGACATTGCCGAGTCAAGTCAATCTTATAAACTTGGGCTGAGCATACTTTGGGGCATATATTCCCTCCTGCTCATTTCCCTTGGGATATGGAAAAGGAAAAAGCACCTGCGCATCAGTGGTATTGTACTGTTTGCCATTACCCTGATCAAATTGATCTCATATGACATCACGCACCTCAATACGATTTCACAAACCATTGTTTTTGTCTCCCTGGGGATTCTGCTTTTGATAATTTCGTTTCTTTACAATAAATACAAGTATATTATTTCGGATAAAAATGAAAGCTAAACTGATTGTTTTTTTACTGATAGCAGGTACTTCGGTGTCATTTGCACAAATGGGCGACTATGACCATAAAAGGGAATTGCAGGGCGATTCGGCCCTATGGCACAAAATAGTTTTACCGGATGGGGTTTTCGGAAAAACAAAAGACAATCTTTCCGACATACGGGTTTTCGGGATCACGGAAAACGGGGACACTATCGAAGCCCCCTACCTGCTTGAAATTGACAAGGGAAAAACGGAAAGCAAGGATGTGAATTTCAAGTTGATAAACCAATCCCGCGACAAGAGAGGTTATTATTTCACGTTTGAACTACCTGCCGAAAAGGCCATTAACCAGATTAAGCTGGACATGGGCCGGCAAAATTTCGACTGGCGCATAAACCTTGAAGGGAGCCACGATCAACGTCAATGGTTCAATATCCTCGAAAATTACCGGATATTGTCAATCAAAAACAAACAGACCGAATATCGTTTCACCAAACTGGCATTCCCGAATTCAAGGTACCGCTTTTTCCGACTTTTTATAAACAGCCATGAAAAGCCGGCCCTGAAAACAGCGAGCTTAAGTTTGCGCGAAGCCACCGAAGGGAATTACCGGGATTACACGCTATCACTAACACGTATCGCAGAAGACAAACGCAACAAGAAAACGGAGGTTTTTGCAAAATTGCCACTGCCCGTGCCCATCAGTTCGCTCAAGATCAATATCGGGGACACAATGGATTATTACCGCCCCTTTACCGTTGAATATTTGGCGGACAGTTTTAAGACCGAAATGGGCTGGAAATACAATTACAGGAACCTTACATCAGGCGTGCTCAATTCAATCGAAAAAAACGAATTTGACTTTCAGGAAAAAGTTTTGCAAAATATCAAAATCACCATTCATAATTATGACAACGAAACTTTGAAAATAGGGGACATCGGGGCAAAGGCCGCAGTCCATTATTTGACGGCCCGTTTTTCAAAACCAGCCCGGTATTATCTCGTTTATGGAAACCCCAATGCAAACAAGCCCCATTACGACATAGGCCATTTTTCGGATAAAATACCCGATAATCCCACAAACCTGCAAGTTGGTGAAGAGAAACCCATTTACAAAAACAATCCCCCAAAAACGGAAGCCTTGTTCAAAAACAAAATCTGGTTATGGGCGGTAATGGCAATTGTTATTTTGCTGCTTGGGTGGTTTTCGATCAGCATGATAAAGAAGAAATAGAATTGCAAAATGTAAATTGAAAAGCCGTTTCCTGATTGGAAACAGCAGTAAAGCGCCCCAGTATATTGTTACATCTGTAACTTTATCCGCTTTTCGCCCGAAACACTTCGTTGCCAAAAGGCATACCTTTCTATTTCAGTCTTTAATGAGATCTATCTAAAGTTATATTTTAATTTTTTTCCAAAATATACAGGACTTGATCCACCTGTCACAATGCCAGATTTATAACGCTCTCAATCAGGGAATTGGTAAAATCAGCACATATAATCACAAGAAAATTGCGATAATGCAATATTGTTTACAATCATAACATCTGTCCATTGGTTTGTTTATATGGATTTATTACATTTGTAAACTTATTTTCCCGGACTTTGCACCGGAGAAATATTCAACAACAAAAAAACACAGTTCTTCAATTGAACCAAAAAGCAATGTTATGATAAACCGCATCCAGATGATCTTAAAAACAAAAGACCTCACCCCTACCCGGTTTGCCGATATGATCCAGGTGCAGCGATCGGGGATTTCGCATATCCTTTCGGGAAGGAACAAACCGAGTCTCGATTTCATGATGAAGATACTTTCCACCTACCCCGAAATAAATCCCGACTGGTTATTGTTCGGGAAGGGGGAAATGTCACGGCCCTCAAAAAAGAAAAAAACCAAGGGGGAAAATATTACTGGAACAGAAAATAGAGGATCCGTCCAGATGCTAAAAGATGAAGATCCGGTAGAATACAAAACCGCCCTCAAGCAGATGAAAGGGAAAAAGGAAAAAGGGAAAAGCGATATCGGGAAGATTATCGTGTTTTACACCGATAATTCGTTTGAGGAATACTCACCACGATAAAAAAACAGGGTATTCCTTTCTTTCGGAATATCCTGTTTATATTATTGGTTTGACAAATACGGGTTCATACTTCGACAAGCTCAGTATGACCGTTTCTATTTTCGGTATGACCGTTCCTGTTTTCGGTATGACCGTTCCTGTTTTCGGTATGACGTATGACCGTTCCTGTTTTCGGTATGACCGTTCCTGTTTTCGGTATGACCGTTCCTGTTTTCGGTATGACCGTTCCTGTTTTCGGTTTGACCGTTCCTGTTTTCGGTATGACCGTTCCTGTTTTCGGTATGACCGTTCCTGTTTTCGGTATGACCGTTTCTATTTATTTAGAATTTCTCCAGGTCGGAAAAGAAAAAGTTCCCCTCGATAATCGCATTCTCATCGCTGTCGGACCCATGAACGGCGTTCATCCCAAGGTCGGTACCGTATTCGGCACGGATAGTCCCGGCTTCGGCCTCTGCCGGATTGGTGGCCCCGATATAATTACGGTATGCCTCAACGGCATTCTCTTTTTCAAGTATGGCGGCCACGATTGGCCCGGAGGACATAAATCCGGTAAGTTCGCCATAGAAAGGGCGTTCTTTATGGATCTCATAGAATTTCTTTGCCTGTTCCAATGTAAGGTGCACCATCTTCATGGCTACTACCCTAAATCCACCTTCGGCGATTTTCGCCATGATCGGGCCGATATAGCCTTTTTTAACGGCTGTGGGCTTGATCATTGTAAATGTTGTTTTTCCTGTCATTTTGTTCGTTGTTGTTTAGGCATTTCGTTTCAAATGCCCTTGTTAATGTATATTTCGTTATTTGGCCGCAAAAATAGAAAAAAATATAGTCGCGATACGATGGGGTGTGCGATAAATTACACTTTGTTGCCCCTTAGTCGCCTTCAGTGGGTTTTCAGGTTTTTCTCTTTTCCTCCTCCCTGCCCGCCTGCCAAAGGTTTATCCGGCGGTCAGGCTGGGATGGTGGCTAAACAGGAAAAGGGAAAGGTTTTAATTTTATGCTATTTATCGTCCAAACCATAATTTCTTTACTTTTGCGCTTCAAAATTTTGACTGAATGGCTGTACTGGATTTTTCCGAAATAAAACCCCTTCTTTCCACCAGGAAGAAAATACTTATTGTTGGACATACGAACCCTGACGGGGACGCACTCGGTTCTTCCCTTGCTTTGTACAATTTCCTAAAGGCAGAAAGCTTTGACTTGTCGGTGATCGTGCCCACCTCCTACCCCGGTTTCCTTGCCTGGATGCCCGGACAGGAAAACATCAGGGTTTATGAAAAGGAGAAGGGAGTTTGTGATCGTATCTTTGATGAGGCCGAAGTCATTTTTTCGCTGGACCACAATTCCCCTTCACGTCTTGGCATTGCCACCAAAGCTTTCGGGAAGTCAAAGGCCTTGAAAATCATGATCGACCACCATATCGACCCTGACAAGAAATCCTATGACCTGGTTTTTTCCACAACGGAAACAACCTCGACCTCCGAACTTATCTATGATTTCTTGGCACAATACAATCAGGCCCAAATAAGCAGGGAAGTAGCGGAATGTATTTATGTTGGGATCATGACCGACACGGGTTCGTTCAGTTATGCCTGCAATTACGAAAAGACGTACCGGACAGTGGCCGATCTTTTCAAACTGGGGATAGATGGCGTTAACATCCACCGCCGGGTTTACGATACCTTTTCTGAAAGCAGGATGCGTTTGTTAGGTTACTGCCTCAGCGAAAAGATGGTGGTCATGCAAAAACTGAACACGGCCTATATCTCACTGACGAAAGAGGAACTGGAACGTTTTGATTTCAAGCCCGGGGATACCGAGGGCGTGGTGAACTATTCATTGGCCATCAAAGGGATAAGGTTGGCCGCACTGTTTACGGAGAAAGAAAACAAGATCAGGATTTCGTTCCGCTCAGCCGGCAAGTTCGATGTAAATGTTTTTGCCAACAAACACTTCGAAGGTGGTGGCCACAGGAATGCTGCAGGTGGCGATTCATTTCTCCCCATGGATAAAACATTGGAAAAATTTGAACGTTTGCTCTTGGATCACAAGGAGGAACTTTGTTCTTAGAATTGAAATAGGCAGAACGCAAAACCTGTTGGGTCGAAGTCGAAAAGGGCGATGGCGACCCGACAGTTTGAAAAAAGGGAAAGAAGTTGGCAACTGTTGCATACTCCATAATTATATACAGAGTCTGGCAAAAAACACCAGATTTGTAAAAAAAGACAAAAAACAATGTTCAAAAAAACAAATAAATATCAAATTGCAAATAAATAAAGTTCAAACGTTTGTAGAATTGGGGGTTTGATAATTAGGATTTATTTGTATTCTGTTTTTTATCATTTGGGTTTTTTGTACACGCACGATATAGTTTAAAAACTGATGAAAGCCAATGCATATTTAAAGCAATGTAAAAAGGGGCATCATTCCCCGATTAATAAATGAAAAACAATATTACAATCCCTGCATATTTGTTCTTGGGCTTATTGTTAAGCTCACTCGTCTTTTCGTGCAATGAAAGACCTGCACCAAAACCCAATCCCAACTCAAAGGAACTAAAAGAAACCATGATGAAGGTGAACAAAAACCTTGTGGAATCGGAAAACCGGGATATTGAACAATATATCAAAAGGTATGGCTGGGAAATGAAGGAAACGGGAACAGGCCTTAGATATATGATCTACAAACATGGCGTAGGCGAAAAAGCGGCATTCGGCAAAATTGCAAAACTTAACTACAAAGTTGGCTTGTTGGATGGGACACAATGCTATTCATCCGATGAAAATGGACCCAAGGTTTTCAGGATTGGCAAGGGTGGGGTCGAGAGTGGATTGGAGGAAGGAGTTTTATTTTTGCACGTGGGCGACCGAGCAAAATTTATATTACCTTCGCACCTTGCTTTTGGGCTGGTGGGCGATTCAAAAAAAATCCCGGCCAAGGCCGTATTGGTATATGATATTGAGTTAATTGAGTTAAAATAAATAAAAACAAAAAAATGAAAACGATGAAAATTTCGGCAGTGGTGATGGGTATTGTTGCTGCCATGTTCCTAATGAATTCTTGTGGCGAAATGCCTGGAGCAAAAAAAAGTGTTAGCCTTGACACCGAATTGGACAGTGTGAGCTATGCAATTGGTGTGGATATTGGACAGAATATCAAAGGCCAGGGTTTTGACGAAATCAATGCCGAGGCAATTGCCAAAGGTTTTGAGGACATCTTTAAAGAAAACGAAACATTGATGTCGAAGGAAGATGCCAACGCTTACGTACGCGAATACTTCCAAAAGATCGTGAAAAGAAAAGCCGATGCCAACCTGAAGGCTGCCGAAGATTTCCTGAAAGAAAACGGGACTAAAGATGGTGTCGTGACCACAGAAAGTGGATTGCAATACAAAGTGGTAAAACAAGGGACAGGCCCGATACCAACAGCCGAAGACAAAGTTACCGTTACCTATAAAGGGACACTTATTGACGGTACTGAATTTGACAGTGCCGATTCCACCAATCCGGCCTCATTCCCGGTTGGAGGTGTAATAAAAGGATGGACGGAAGCCTTGCAGCTTATGCCCGTTGGCTCAGAATGGGTACTCTATATCCATCCCGACCTGGCATATGGTGAACATCCACGCCAGGGCAGCCCGATCGGGGCAAATGAGATGCTCACTTTTGAAATCGAACTGCTTTCCATCGACAAGAAATAATCAACAGAATAAATAATTAAACTCATAACAGAATGAACTTACACGAATATCAGGGAAAGGCCCTGTTAAAATCATTCGGGGTAACTGTTCCGGCAGGGGTTGTTGCATATTCGCCCGACGAAGCTTACGAAGCAGCGAAAAAGCTGACCAAACTTACGGGGACGACCAAATGGGCCATAAAGGCACAAATCCATGCCGGTGGACGGGGCAAAGGCGGCGGTGTGAAAATCGCCAAAAACATTGACGAGGTGATGGATTACGCCGAACAAATTATCGGTATGCAGCTGATAACGCCGCAGACAGGTGCTAAAGGCAAACATGTGAACAAAATCCTGATCGAGCAAAACGTTTATTACCCGGGCGAATCGGAAACCCAGGAATATTATATGTCCATCCTCCTCAACCGTCAAAGTGGGAGGAACATGATCATGTACTCCCCCCGTGGCGGGATGAATATTGAACAGGTAGCAGAAGAAACCCCAGAGGAAATTTTCACAGAGGAAATCGACCCTAAGGTGGGAATCCAACCTTTTCAGGCAAGAAAGGTGGCTTTCAACCTTGGGCTGAGCGGAATTGCTTTTAAACAAATGGTGAAATTCGTAATGTCGCTCTACAAAGCTTATGTGGGCGTGGATGCTTCTTTATTCGAAATCAACCCGGTCATTAAAGCTGCCGATGACAAGGTATTTGCAGCAGATGCCAAAGTGGTGATCGACAACAATTCCCTTTTCCGACATCCCGACATCCTTGAACTGCGCGATTTTAGCGAAGAAAACAAAACCGAAGTAGAAGCCAGCCGCTACGACCTGAGTTATGTGAAACTGGATGGGAACGTGGGCTGCATGGTGAACGGCGCCGGATTGGCAATGGCCACAATGGACATTATCAAACTGAGTGGCGGCGATCCTGCCAACTTCCTTGACGTAGGGGGCGCAGCCGATTCAAAGCGCGTGGAGAAAGCTTTCAGGATTATTTTGAAAGACCCCAACGTAAAAGCCATCCTTGTAAATATTTTTGGTGGTATCGTAAGGTGCGACAGTGTTGCACAAGGTGTTGTGGACGCTTACCATCGGATCGGGAAAATAAAAATCCCCATCATCGTTAGGCTCCAAGGGACCAATGCCGAAGAAGGCAAGGAAATCATCGACAAATCCGGTTTAAAGGTACACTCCGCTATCCGCCTGCACGAAGCAGCCGAAAAAGTGAAAGAGGTACTGGGCTAAACCACAAAGGTTACCGTAAAAACAGAAGGGGCATTTATTGCCCCTTTTTTTTTGCCTTGGATCTTTTATTCGCACAAGGGTTTGTGGTTGGCCATTGTTTTTTAAGTAAATTTGCAACTCAAAAACATATAATTTACTTTTTTATGGTACGAAAATACGACCGGCAATTTATTGCCAAATCACTAATTGTTGTTTTATTGGCATTTTCTGCCATCACCTCTTGCAAAGAAGACAAGGCAATAAAACTTCCTCCACCCGACATTAAGGTTGTGGAAGTGATTCAAAAAGACGTTCCCCTTTATGAAAAATTCGTGGGGCAGGTTTATGGCGCAAAAGACATCCCCATCCGTGCAAGGGTAGAAGGCCTTTTGGAAGGGATACATTTTAAAGAAGGTTTCAAGGTAACCAAAGGGCAATTATTGTATTCCATTGACCCATTGCCCTTTCAGGCAAAAGTCAATGCCCAGAAAAGCAAGCTTGCTGAAGCAAAAACCATGTTGGTAAAGGCCAAAAGCGACCTGGACCGGTACAAGCCCCTTGCCGAAAAAAATGCGGTGAGCCAAAGCGACCTTGATGCCAAACAAGCACTGTATGATGCGGCCGTGTCCTCTGTTAATGCGGAAAAATCAAACCTCCGATCCGCTGAAATCGAATTGGGGTATTGCCAGATTTATTCCCCCCTCAACGGGATTATTGGAAAAACCCTGGCAAGGGTCGGTGATTTTGTGGGCCGCGAGCCCAACCCGGTTATTTTGAATACGGTATCTGAAACCGATAATGTCCGTGTAACGTTTTTCCTGACCGAATCGGATTACCTTTACCTTGCACGCGAATATAGGGTTGATATCAAGGCTGATGCAGAGGGCAATTTAAAACAGGAAGACAAGGTAAAACTGGAATTGATACTTTCTGATGGCAATACATATAAGCATACTGGAACAGTTGATTTTATCGATCGCGGTGTGGACGCTACCACGGGCAGCATCCTCGTTCAGGCAACTTTTCCCAACCCTGAATTTCTATTGCGGCCGGGCCTTTATGCTAAAGTAAAAGTGAAAATGAAAACGGTCAAAGGTGGGTTGTTGATCCCCAGTAGGTGCATAATGGAATTGCAGGGCCAGTATTCTGTGTATGTTGTGAATGCCGAGAATAAAGTTGAAGCACGTCAGATTAAAACCGAAGCACGTATCGGGGATATGCAACTTGTAAGGGAAGGGTTGAAACCAGGCGACAAAGTTGTCTTGGAAGGCCTTCAGAAAGTTTCGGGCGGAATGGAAATAAAACCCATATTCACAAAGTTTACCAGTAAAAGTGAGAGTCAATAGGCTTTGGGTGGATGCGTTCAGCCCCTGGGAAAGTTGAGGCGCACGGCCGTGCATCCCTACATCCCTTATGTACATAGCAATTTCGACCAACATAATTTCAACACAGATATAAAAACACAATCCCGTAATGGCAGAAGATAAAGGAAATTTTTTCGTCCATAGGCCCATCGTTGCAATGGTTATCGCCATAATCATTGTAATTGTTGGCACTATTTCACTCATTGGCTTGCCCATTGAGCAATACCCAAACCTAACACCTCCTATTGTACAGGTACGGGGCACTTTTACCGGGGCCAACGCCATCAACGTTGAAGAATCAATGGCCACCCCTTTGGAACAACAAATCAATGGGGTTGACAATATGATTTACATGAAGTCCACCAATGCCAACGACGGCACCATGGTGATCGACATTTCGTTCGATGTGGGGACCGACCCGGACATGAACACGGTATTGGCACAAAACCGGGTTTCAGCCGCTACGGCAAAGCTACCCGAAGCTGTGAAGAAATATGGTGTTTCCACCCAAAAATCACTTCCCAGTATGCTCATGCTGGTCACCCTGACTTCTGACGGACGGTATAACCAGGATTTCCTGGGGAATTATGCGCTTATCAATATCAAGGACCAACTGGCAAGGATAAAGGGAATTGGCCGTGTGGACGTTTTGGGCGCATCCGATTATTCCATGCGAATTTGGATAAAACCCGACCGCCTTTCCCAGATGGGCCTGACCGTCCCGGAAATCATCAGTGCAATTAACGAACAAAACCTCATTGTTCCGGGAGGTAAATTTGGGGCCGAACCTGCCCCACCGGGAACGGAATTTACTTACACGGTCCGGTTGCCCGAACGTTTTAATTCCCCCAAAGCCTTTGGGGATATTGTGGTAAGGACACAACCCGATGGTTCCCAGATCAAGCTCAAAGATGTGGCCACCATCAACCTTGGTGTTGAAACCTATAACATGATCCCAAGGCTTAACGGTGAAACAGCAGCCATTGTGGCACTTTACCAGTCACCGGGCTCAAATGCCGTGGAGCTTGCCGATAATGTGAGGGCAGAAATGGAAAACCTGGCAAAGCTTTTTCCCGAAAGCATAAAATATGATGTCTCCATGGACACTACCGCCCCTATTACAGCAGGCATTAAAGATATAGTCGTTACATTGATCATCGCATTGGTATTGGTAATCCTTGTTGTGTTTATTTTTATCCAGGACTGGCGGGCAACGCTTATCCCGACCCTTGCCATCCCCGTTTCCCTTGTTGGGGCATTTATTTTCTTTCCGGGTTTGGGGTTCACCATTAATGTGTTGTCATTGCTCGGATTGGTGCTTGCCATTGGGATTGTGGTAGATGATGCCATCGTTGTAGTGGAGGCTGTTCAGGTGAATATTGCCAAGGGCATGACGGCCAAAGAAGCCACCCTCGATGCGATGCGGAAAGTTACGGCCCCGGTAATTGCCACAACACTTGTGTTGGTGGCCGTGTTTATCCCTGTGGCCGGGATGGCCGGTATCACGGGCATACTCTACCAACAATTTGCCATTACCATTGTGGTTTCGGTTATCGTTTCATCCATAAATGCACTTACCCTCAGCCCCGCCCTTTGCTCGATATTGTTAAAAGAACCCAAGCCTTACAAAGGCCCTCTTGGATGGTTCTTTGGGAAATTCAATAAATGGATGGACAAAAGTACCGACTCATATATGAGCTTTACGAATATCGTGGCGAGAAAACTGAAAAGGAGCATTGTGTTTATCGTACTGATGACAATTGGTGCGGGCATATTTGGCACATTGGTGCCAGGCGGTTTTATCCCCGAGGAAGACATGGGGTATTTCTTTGTGAACGTGCAATTGCCCAATGCAGCCTCAATCCAGCGTTCGGACGTGATCACCAAACAAGTGGAAGAAATACTCTTGGGCTTTGAGGAGGTTGAATATGTAACAACAGCAACCGGATACAGTATTTTATCGGGCGCCATGACTTCCAATACCGGTTTCTTGTTCATCTCGCTCAAAAAATGGGACGAAAGGGAATATACGGCAGCGGAATTGATCAATCAGATCAACCGTAAACTTTATAGCATTAAAGGGGCACAGGTCTTTGCCTTTGGCCCTCCGGCAATCCCCGGACTGGGGAACGGCTCCGGATTCAGCATCATGCTTCAGGACAAAGGGGGGAACAGTCCCGAATACTTGTCGAAAAATGCGATCAAGTTTTTGAAGGCAGCCAACGAACGGCCCGAAATAGGCAGGGCCACGACCACTTTTCAGGCCTCGGTGCCACAAAGGTATATGGATATCGACAAAGAGAAAGCCCTGAAACTCGGCATCCGCCTGAACGATTTATATACCACGGTGGGCGCTTTTATGGGCGGTGCCTATGTAAACGATTTCACCCGTTTCGGACGATTGTACAAAACTTATATCCAGGCAGAACCGGAATACCGGGTGGATGCGGCACAGTTGAACAATTTCTTTATAAAAAACAAAGACGGGAACATGGTCCCATTGGCAACAGTTGCAACGGTGAGACCTATATCCGGGCCAGATTACACAACCCGGTTCAACCTTTACCGATCAGTGGAAGTCACGGGAGGCCCTGCAGAAGGATATACCTCGACACAAGCAAGGGAAGCCTTGCAGGAGGTGGCCGAAGAAACCCTCCCCCACGATATGAGTTATGCCTGGAATGCCATGTCGTACCAGGAAAACAAAGCTTCCGGTTCACTCGGTGTGATCCTCACGTTTTCACTCGTTTTCGTGTTCCTGATCCTTTCGGCGCAATATGAAAGCTGGTCATTGCCCTTTGCAATCCTTATGGGCACACCTTTTGCCATTTTCGGGGCTTTGTTTGCCCTATGGGCGGCAAGGTTGTTCAGCCCAACATTTGAGAACAATATTTTCGCACAGGTATCTTTCGTGATGTTGATTGGGATGGCGGCCAAAAATGCCATCCTGATCGTTGAATTTGCCAATGACGAATTTAAAAAAGGGCTGAGCCTGTTCGATGCGGCCATTGTTGCGGCCAAGTCAAGGTTCAGGCCTATCCTGATGACGGCCTTCTCTTTCATCCTTGGGGTTTTCCCCCTGGTCATTGCAACAGGTTCGGGGGCCGAAGCACGTAAGGTTATGGGGATGGCATTGTTGGGAGGCATGTCACTTGCCACTTTCCTTGGTGTTTTCCTTTACCCCATGTTGTTTGTTTTTATCGGAAAGATTGCCGGGTATGAGAAGAAAAGGGAATTGGCAATGGAGAAAATTAAAATTAAAAAACAAGTTGAAAAACATAAATAACAAATTTATCTCAAAATCCAAATGAATTGACACATGTTTGGACATTATAATTTCCTTTTTTGTGATTTATTTGTTATTTATTTTTTGAGTTTTGAAATTTCAAACATTTACAATACACAAACACATGAAACATAACATAACCTACGCCCTGTTCCTCCTCCTCGTGATCTCCGGATGCAAGGTAGGACCGGAATTTCAAAAACCGGTAACAAATTCACCGGCAACCTTCAGGTTTGACAGCGATGCAACACAGGCTGATACGATCATCAACCTCAAATGGTGGGAAATGTTCCAGAACCCTGAACTGAAGGCACTCATTGATACGGCCCTGGCTTACAACCCCGATGTGCTGATCGCCGCTTCGAGGATTGAAGAAGCCCGTGCAGTGGTGGGCTACAACAAAGCCAACCAATGGCCTTCATTTGGTTATGACGGATCGGGGAGCCGGCAGCAACTCAATTTATCACAATTTGGCGTTAACGGGCCTATCAATAATTTTTCGGGGGCCGCCAACCTGGCCTGGGAACTCGATTTCTGGGGAAAGTACAGGCGTGCAACGGAAGCTGCCCGTGCCGAATTATTGGCTTCCGATTATAGCCACCGTGCGCTACAAATCAGCCTGATATCATCGGTGGCCAGCACCTATTTCCTTTTGCTCGATTTCGATGCCCGGCTTCAGATTTCAAAAATGACCATGAAATCAAGGACAGAATCCTTGCGGATCATTGAGGAACGTTTCAATGAGGGGATCGTGCCAGAAATCGACCTCAACCAGGCGCAGATACAAGAGTCCATTGCTGCTGCCGCCGTCCCTTTTTACGAGCGCCTCGTGGCACAAACAGAAAATGCCTTGAGCATATTGTTGGGCAACAACCCGGGCTTTATAAAACGAAACAGGAAATTAAAAGATGAAGTCATTCCACCGGAAATCCCATCCGGTATCCCTTCCGCTATCATAGCGAGAAGACCCGACATCAATGCTGCCGAACAATCGCTCGCTGCACAAAGTGCCCGTATCGGGGTGGCCGTGGCCCAGCGCTTCCCTTCCATAAGCCTTACGGGAATGCTGGGGGCCGCCAGCAACGAGCTAAGCACAATAACCTCGGGAGATGCTTTGATTTGGTCAGTGAGTGGTGGAATCGTTGGCCCGATATTTCAATTTGGCAAAAACAAACGAAGGGTCGATATCGAACGGCAACGCTTTTATCAGGACAGCTTGAACTATGTGAATACTGTCCTAAGGGCATTTCAGGAAGTAGAGGATGCCCTGGTCGAAATCCAAACACTCAATAAAGAGTCCATAGCAAGGGACAGGCAAATGAAAGCGGCTGAAAATGCTTCTATGTTGTCCTATGAAAGATACGATGGTGGCGTAACGAGCTATTTGGAAGTCTTGGATTCCGACAGGTCAAAATTCAATGCACAGCTTGCCGCAACGGAAGTTTACCAACAATACATCAACGCCTATGTTTTCCTTTACAAAGCCTTGGGCGGTGGATGGATTTCGGAAGAGGAGATGAAACAGGCTGAAGCTGGCAATCAGACATATCCGCAGAAATAGGTAAATTTGGGTCATGGGCTTACAACACACCCCATGATTCTAAATTGCCCTTTTACTGTTTCGCACACCCATTTTCAAAACGAATACCCGATCGAAGTACTTATCCGGTAATCGGAATTCGCGGCATTCTCCGATGGAGGTTTGCTGTCAAAGTTCTCGTAAAACGAAAGGTTGAAATACATATCGCTGATTATCGTGATCTTTGCACTGATATTAAAATCGACCCTGTAACGGCCCGGTACCGTAAAACTGGGATAGGCGGTTAAATTTGAGGTAATGTTTATTTCAGGGTCCTGGAAACGGAACAAACGGTACGACAGGGTAGCTACTCCATCAATGTTCCAGCGCGACAATGTGGTATCGATATTGTATTCCTGATTGACAACAAGACCTGCAAAAGCCATCAAATTATTTGTATTGGTATGAAGGACTTCGTTTCCGCCCACAAAAGAAGCCTGAAGACGCAAATCAAGCCCCAGCTCCGAATTTTGCTCACCGCTAAGTGCCGTGCCAGCAAACCAGGTTTTGCCCAAACGTTTAAAATACGACAGGGTAAGGTCATTCCTTTTTATATCGGGTGTTTCGTCTTGGGTTGTCACCAAAGTGTTTCCTTTCATTGCCAATTGATAACCACGGTGGACATATCGTATATCGGTAGCCCCACTAAGCTGCGAAAGTGAATTGGCTTTGGCAAAACTATATCCGATATCGACCGTCCCGGTCATTTTCCTCCAAAAACCGTTTTTTATCGGGATGAATTCCACCACTTCGATCAAGGGTGTTAGAATAGTATCGTTTAGTGTAACAATATTGAGGTATTGATCCATATAGGAAGTGTCAAACGATGCAAACCACCTTCTTCCGTTGGACAGCAAGATATCAAAACTCTTGCTGGAATAAAAAGTGGATATCTTATCGTACTTCACTTTTGTTGTGCCCACACCATAGGTTTTATAGGTCAGAAAGCCATATTTATACTGCCTTATCTCCCCCGAAACCCTATCCCCGTTCAGGAAATAAAGGGTATCGTTTTTTTGCGAATACCCTTCAAGCCCAATTATAAGGATAAAAAAAAGCAATCCGCTCCTCAGAAAAACATTCGGGTATTTGCCCATTGCATACCTTAAAAAATGATTCAAAAAAACTCCGGGACCAACTTAAACCCAAGAGGGCGCAAAGATAAGAAATGAAACCCAATTGGAAAATTCTTTCTATTTTTACAAAAAATATTCCCTGCTATGATATTTAATAAAACCATGCTTTTCCTCTTCCTGTCTTTGGTTTTCCAATCCTTGTTGATGGCCCTTCCGCAAGACGGGAACGAAAACAGGCTTATCCTTAATTCGGGGGACACGGTTACGGTCCAGCCCCTGAAATTGTCCGAGGTCAGTGGAAAAATCGAAGACGTAAGTTCATTAACGAACAAACTAAACGATAAGATAAAAGATAAATCCGAAATAGAATCCATCGATTCGGTAATCACACAAAAGAAACTTATCATTGACAGCGAGAAAGAAAATGCGAACAAAAACCCTGAAGGGCTGACTGCCCGGGAAATCGAAGATTTAGAAAGAAAATGGATCGTACTGAACAAGCAACTCAAGTCTTTTCAGCAGAAATTAAATAAAAAGACAAAAGACCTTCTCAACGAAAAAGATTTCCTGTTGGTAACGTTAAAGACATGGGAACTAACGAACAAAACCATCAAAGAGCAAAAAGGCCCACCTGAAACCATCGCGCGTATCAACGAAGAAATAGCACTGGTAAAGGTTTTTTCAAAAAAGATCAATTCCAGGCTCAATCAAATTTCCAAGGTACAGAACAACATTACCGACCTCATTTTAATTGCCGAAAAAAACCTCACCGAACTCCACGACTTACAATTAAACTGGCAATCGGAATATCTGGTGAAAGACAGCCCGGCAATTTGGGCATGGTCCGATAGTACCAAAACAGATTCAATGTCAACGGAAAAAAGGGTTTCTGTTTCCATTGGGAAAAACAGCCGGTCAATCCGCGATTACTTCAGCGAAAAAACCGAGGAGGCCCTTTATTTACAATTGTTCCTATTGGTCCTGCTCACAGTGGTATTCTTCAATTTCAATAAAAAACTAAGGGGCATGGAGATACCTGTGGAGGATACAAGGATGCAGAACGTAAGGTTTTTCACGAGCTATTATTTTATTTCCGCATGGATGTTAACGGTCCTTATTTCCATATGGATATACCCCGACCGTCCCCGACCGGTAAATGAGCTGATAGTTTTTCTGCTACTGATACCCAGCATATATTTATACGAAAGGTTGCTTACAAAAAAACTAAAACCTTATATCATACCGATTGTCGTCCTGTTTCTCCTTGATAAGGCGCAATTGTTCGTGGACCTGAACGATTTTGCTTTCCGCGTACTTCTCCTGCTCAAATCGCTGGTAACAATTTGGATGTTGTATGTGCTTGTCAGTCCCAATAAACCCATACGCAAAGAATTGCATGGGAAGTGGTGGGATTTTGTTTACAAGACCTCTTATATCTTCCTTGGCATCTCTTCTGTTTCCTTTATTGCCAATGTATTTGGGTACGTGAACCTGGCTAAGCTTTTGTCGAACGTGAGCACATACGGGATATTGATCGGGATTTTGTTGAGCCTCGAAATAGGGATTGCCATCAGTTTTCTCATTATGGTGTTCCAGTCAAGCTTCCTAAAAGGCTTAAACCTCGTAAAAAACCATCAGCAACTGATCGAGAAAAGGGTTTCGCTTTTCCTCAGGGTATTTGCTCTGTTCCTGTGGTTGCGCTCAATATCCACCTCCCTTGGTATCCGGGGCATCCTATCCGAATGGTTCAGTGGCATTTTGGAAAGCTCATGGACAATTGGGTCTGTGAACATCTCTTTTGGGGGGATGATCACTTTCTTTATTGTAATAATCGTTGCATCGCTGTTGGCCAAAATAATGAATACGGTACTTGAAGAAGAATTGTTCCCCCGTATTGAGCTTCCACGGGGCATACCGGGGGCGATATCCATGGTTGTACGCTACTTTATTATCGGTTGGGGAATCTATATCGCCCTCGAATCGGCCAATATCGACCTCAGTGGATTTGGGCTATTGGCCGGGGCACTCGGTGTCGGTATCGGTTTCGGGTTACAGAATATCGTGGCCAATTTCATTTCCGGGCTGATACTTACCTTCGAACGGCCCATCCAAACCGGCGATACCATCGAGGTCGGCACCTTAATGGGCAATGTGATAAACATAGGAGTAAGGGCCAGCACCATCCAAACCTTTGATGGCTCCGAAGTAATCGTGCCCAACAGCAACCTTATCACCCATGAAGTGATCAACTGGACCCTTTCCGACCGCAAACGAAGGCGCGACATCGAAATATCGGCAGCCTATGGAACCAACCCACGGGAAGTATTGGAGATCATCAAAAAAATCGCCAACGACCACCCTTCCGTAATAAAAAACCCCGGCCCATGGGCCACATTTGAAGGATTTGGCGAAAATGCCCTCAAATTCAAGGTCCGCTTTTGGGTAAGTCTTGATATTGGGCTCACCGTAAAAAGTGAAGTGGCCATGAACATTTACGATGCCTTTGGGGAAGCCGGTATCCAAATCCCCTTCCCACAACAAGATCTGCATATCAAATCCTTCGACCCCACCGTTCAGAAAACAATCTTTCCCGGCGCAAAGAAGAAAAACAAGGACGGCACCGAACAGAAAGATTGAGTCGAAAAGAAACCGGATTCTTCCTGCATCCACCCCCTTATTGGTGTTGTCACCAATGAGCTTGATTACAAACCCAACATGTCCATGCCCTCGCTGGTCAGGATGAGCCCGTCAAATCCCCCAACTGGTCAGGCTGAGCCTGTCGAAGCCCCCCCTCTCGTTGGTGTTGTCACCAACGAGCTTCATTACAATCCCCGCAGCCACAAGTTCGCAACTAGATCCCTGCCCACCCCACCCCCTACTGGCAGAATTCTGCCATTTTTATTTCTAATGGTTTTCTGCTATGTATTAGTCATTTCAAATAAAGATATTTGCAATATCTATATTTATTCATCTAAACTTCATCAACTATGAAAAAAACCACATTGATTATTATTGCATTGTCATTTATCGTTGCAGCACAATCCCAAACTAAACCACACTTTATTTCCATTAATATCGGGGCTTCTGTCCCCATAGGTGATTATGGGAAATCATCAAGTACCAAAACCGATGGTTTTGCGAAAACCGGGGCAAATTTCGCAATAGAAGGAGCTGTTTTCATCAACAATACAATCGGTTTTGGCGGATACATCGGTGGCAATGCCCACAACATAGATGATGTCGCCTATACTGCCGAAATCAACAAAATACCGGGCATATTGAGCTCAAATCTTACAGCCGACCCCTATGCGATCTCTAATTATATGTTGGGCGTATATATAAATGCCCCTGCATCCGAGGGCATTTTCTTTAGGTTTAAGGCGCTTGGAGGATCATTTGTGGCAAAATCGCCTGCCATGACACTCACGTTTACCGATGACAACCTCAACTCTGATTTTATGAGCCTGACCTCGGCAACCGGGTCAAAACTTGCCTTGCTTCTTGGTGGGAGCGTCTTGTTCAAGGTTTCTAAAAGGATAGGGCTTTCGGCAAACCTGGAATATACCGGGGCTGAGTGCGAGTTTAAGTATTCCACGGGACTCGACACCATAACGGTCAAACAAAAATTTTCGATATTCAATATTACCGGAGGCCTGAACATTATGTTATGACACAATAAATGGCTTAGTGGCAAAATACCACCATTTCTCATTTGGTGGTATTTTGCCATTTCTCAATGAAATAATTATTCCCCAGCCCATTACAGATTAAACCTGCGATGGCAAATGACACCACCAGTTTCCAACTGATGACTGCCCCCCTCCCCCTCGTTGGTGTTGTCACCAACGAGCTTGTTTACCAACACCGAGAAGTATTTTACCATCGAATAATTACCCCCCCACAATATTTATCACATCTAATAAACAAAACCTTTGTTTTCTTCATAAGATTTCTAATTTTGCCCCACGTAAAATTCAAGTAATTACTTCCCTTTTTTGTGAGGGCAAATAATGATATAATGATAAGCAACGACTTTGTTCATAGGCATAACGGCCCCCGTCAACATGAAATAAGCGACATGTTGGAAAGCACCGGCGCATCCTCGCTCGATGAGTTGATCGACCAAACCATCCCCCCGGCCATCCGTATGGAAAAACCCCTGGATCTTCCCGAAGGGATGAACGAATACCAGTTCCTGAAACATCTGGAAAAACTGGCTTCAAAAAACCAAATTTTCAAATCCTATATCGGAATGGGGTATTACAACACCATCCTGCCCGGTGTTATCCTTCGCAATGTGCTCGAGAACCCGGGTTGGTACACTTCCTATACACCTTATCAGGCCGAAATTTCACAGGGAAGGCTCGAAGCCTTGCTCAACTTCCAAACCATGGTTTCCGACCTAACGGCCATGCCCATCGCCAATGCGTCTTTACTGGATGAAAGCACTGCTGCCGCCGAGGCCATGATCATGCTTTACAATGCGCGCCCAAGGAAACATGCAAAACACGGGGCCAATGTCTTTTTTGTCTCCAAGGGCCTTTTCCCCCAAAGTATCGAAGTCCTAAAGACAAGGGCCAATCCGCTTGGGATAGAACTGGTTTTTGGAAATCACAACGACTTTGAATTGAACGATACCGTATTCGGCGCCATCGTTCAATATCCCGACAAATGGGGAGAGGTGCACGATTACAACGGTTTTGTGCAAAAAGCCCACGAAAACGAAACCGCTGTTGCCGTTGCCGCTGACCTCCTCAGCCTCGCACTTCTCACGCCTCCCGGCGAGTGGGGCGCTGATGTGGTAGTTGGCTCCACGCAACGTTTTGGCATCCCCATGGGATTTGGTGGGCCACATGCCGCATACTTTGCCACCACCGAAAAATACAAAAGGAACATCCCCGGAAGGATTATCGGTATTTCAAAAGATGCAAACGGAAACAATGCCTACCGCATGGCCCTGCAGACCCGTGAGCAACACATAAAGCGCGAACGGGCCACGTCCAATATATGTACTGCACAGGCTTTATTGGCGATTATGGCCGGGCTTTATGCTTCCTACCATGGCCCCAAGGGGATCAAGGATATTGCGAAGGAAATAAACAGCCTCACGAAAATACTTGCCGGGGAACTCGCCAAATACGGTTATTCCATAAAAAACAACCATTATTTCGACACCCTGACCATTGGCCTCCCCACCAATGCAAATATCAAGAAGATAAAAAAGGCCGCTCTCCGCGAGGAGATGAACTTTAGGTATATAAATAAAAGCACGGTAGGGATCAGCCTGGATGAAACCACGAGCTTGAAGGATATCAATATCATGCTCCAGATTTTTGCTGCCACCATCAAACTGGAGGTTGCCGATATCGATCCAAAAGAAGCCCGGGCAAAGATTTCGTTTCCGAAAAACCTAAAAAGGAAATCCGGTTATCTCAAACATCCGGCTTTCAACTCCTATCATTCGGAAACAGAAATGATGCGGTATTTGAAAAAGCTCGAAAACCGCGACCTGGGCCTTAACCGGAGCATGATCCCATTGGGCTCGTGTACCATGAAACTGAATGCGGCCACAGAGTTGTTTGCCCTTAGCTGGCCGGGTTTTGGGGAAATCCATCCCTTTGCCCCCAACAAACAGGTAAAAGGCTATTTGAAATTGATAAAAAACCTTGAAAATGACTTAAAGGAAATCACGGGTTTTTCGGCCGTGTCCTTTCAGCCCAATTCAGGGGCATCCGGTGAATATGCGGGCTTGATGGTTATCAGGGAGTACCTGAAAAGCAAAGGTGAAGGGCATAGGAACATATGCCTTATCCCGGCTTCCGCTCATGGAACCAACCCGGCAAGTTCGGTCATGGCCGGACTGAAAGTGATAGTCGTAAAATGTGACGAGCAAGGCAACATCGACATCGAAGACCTGAAAAACAAAGCCGAAGAACATAAAGATTCGCTGGCGGCCATTATGATCACTTATCCTTCCACACACGGCGTTTATGAGGAAGGAATCCTTGAGATGGTTGATATCGTCCACAAGAACGGTGGACAGGTTTATATGGACGGAGCCAATATGAACGCACAGGTCGGACTTACAAACCCGGGCTTGATCGGGGCCGATATTTGTCATTTGAACCTGCACAAAACATTTGCTATCCCTCATGGCGGAGGAGGCCCGGGAGTTGGCCCTATTGGTGTCGCAAAACACCTGGAACCTTTCCTCCCCACTCATCCGTTGGTCGATACCGGGGGCGAACAAGGGATCGGGGCAGTTTCGGCAGCACCTTTTGGAAGCGCCATGATTTTGCCCATTTCCTATGCCTATATAAAGCTCTCGGGGGGGAATGGCCTGACAGAAGCCACGAAAGCAGCCATCCTCAATGCCAATTACCTGAAATCAAAATTGGAAAAAGATTACAAAATCCTTTATACGGGCAAAAACGGAAGGGTGGCACATGAGATGATCCTTGATTGCAACGCATTTATGAAATCAGCAAATGTCCCGGTTATCGACATTGCCAAAAGATTGATGGATTATGGCTTCCATGCGCCCACCGTTGCTTTTCCTGTGCATGGCACTTTGATGGTGGAACCTACCGAAAGCGAACCTTTGTCCGAATTGGACCGCTTTGTGGAAGCAATGCACGAAATAAGAAAGGAAATAAGTGAAATTGAAAATGGGAAAGCCGATAAAGACAATAATGTGATAAAAAATGCGCCCCACACAGCTACAATGGTCACATCGGATTCATGGGATTTTCCTTACACACGCAAGAAAGCTGCTTATCCCGTGAAATTGAAGGAACTGGATAAATACTGGCCCCCTGTCACAAAAATCGATGATGCCTATGGCGACCGGAACCTCGTTTGTACCTGTTCGCCAGTTGAAGATTATTCTTCTTAAAAGTATTAAGGAATAGCACAATAGGGGAAGATGGGTTTTATTATCAAACAAAAATTTGCTTTACCCGCAAGTTCTGAATAACTTTGCGCATTGATAAATCATTTATTCAGGAATATAAATGAATGAAACTGATAAATTATTATTTTCGATAAGTGACAAAATAAACAAGCTTATTGGCCGAAATGATGCACTTAAAAAGGAAATTAGGATTTACAGAAAAAAAACAGAAGATTTAGAAAACACATTAAAAGACAAAAACACAGAAATAGAAAACTTAACAGAGCAAAATAATATATTAAAAATATCAAGAGCAGTAAGAACGGAGGAAGGAGCAGTTGATACAAAAAAAAGAATAAATGAATTAGTGCGGGAAATCGACAAGTGTATCGGACTTTTAAACCAATAGTGTATTTTTTGACTATTCTATTTAATGAATGAACTTACAATATCAGTTACCATTGCAGAAAGGCCTTACAGGCTTACAATACAAAGAGATGAAGAAGAAGTTATCAGAAAAGCGACAAACGAAATAAATAAGAAGATAAAGGAATACTCAAGTAATTTCGCTTTTAATGACATTCAGGACCTAATTGCCATGGTAGTTTTGGAATTCGCAACAAAAGTTGCTAATTTTGAGGGGGAACACAAAGGGAACGAAACAAAAACAATAAATAAGCTGATAGGTATAAACAAGTTGTTATCAGATAGTTTGGACAACAATTAAAAGTCTGCGTTCTTTGAAAAGAAATTTGGGCGATATACTTTGCCCATGAATCAATACCCGCATCAATTCATAACTATGTTTGTAAACTCAACATTACAATCATCAGGGAAAGCTCAAAAACATGTAGAACAGGCCTCGTTCCTTTCGGGGAAGTTTTGTTAGTTCAAAACCGGTGGACGCTTCGAAATGTTTGGCAACCCTAATCCTGTTAAACTGGGGTTTACTAAACTCCTTGAATGATGCGGGTTTCTTTTTTTCAACACCTCCCCTCCTTTTCAAGTGCAGGCGAAATCTTTTTGATCCTATGAACCCAAAAACAGATTTCGATCGGCATATTTATAAACTATTAAAACACATATATGATGAATGACATTATTATTTATATTATTGTTGGCGTTGCGGGCATTGGCGTTGGAATACTGATGGCAGCCAGTGTCCTCAAAAAGAAAATCGAGAAGCGAAGCGAAGGCATATTAAAAGATGCAAAAGAAAAAGCCGAGGTATTAAAGAAAGAAAAAATATTGCAGGCGAAAGAAAAATTCCTTCAGTTGAAATCCGAACACGAAAAAATCATCCAACAAAAAAACAACCAGCTAAACAATAACGAAAACCGCCTCAAACAAAAAGAATCCTCATTTTCACATAAACAGGAAGAGCTCCAGAGAAAACAAAAAGAGATCGATACGATCCGCAATAACCTGAATGCCCAACTTGACCTTGTGAACAAAAGGCAAATGGAAGTGGACAAATTCCATAAAAAACAGGTTGAACAGTTACAGGCCATTTCAAGTATGTCGGCTGCAGAGGCAAAGGCCCAACTTATCGACACGCTTAAAGACGAGGCAAGATCAGAAGCAATGGTCCAGGTGGCCGAAATTGTTGACGAAGCCCGTCTTACTGCCAACAAAGAAGCTAAAAAAATTGTAATAGAGACGATACAACGGACAGCGGCCGAGAGTGCCATTGAGAATTCCGTTTCTGTTTTCAACATTGAAAGCGATGAGATCAAAGGCCGGATCATTGGGCGCGAAGGCCGTAATATCAGGGCCCTGGAGGCACTTACCGGTGTCGAGATCATAATCGACGATTCCCCCGATGCCATTCTGTTGTCCTCTTTTGACCCGGTAAGAAGGGAAATTGCCCGGTTGTCGCTGCACAAGCTTGTGACCGACGGGAGGATCCACCCTGCCCGTATCGAAGAGGTGGTGATGAAAACCAAGAAAACAATCAATCAGGAAATTATTGAAGCCGGTAAAAGGGCCACGATTGACCTGGGTATCCATGGGATGCACCACGAGCTCGTACGCATGGTGGGCAAAATGAAATTCCGGTCATCCTACGGACAAAACCTTTTACAGCACTCACGCGAAGTGGCCAATTTATGTGCGACCATGGCAGCCGAACTTGGCCTTAACCCCAAACTTGCAAAACGGGCCGGACTTCTCCATGACATTGGCAAAGTCCCCGATAGCGAGCCGGAGCTCCCACACGCATTGCACGGTATGAAACTAGCCGAGAAGTACAAGGAAAAACCGGATGTTTGCAACGCCATCGGATCGCACCATGATGAAATCGAAATGAACACATTGATTTCGCCCATCGTGCAGGTTTGTGATGCCATTTCAGGCGCTAGGCCGGGCGCACGGCGCGAGGTTGTTGAAGCCTATATCCAACGTTTGAACAAATTGGAGGAACTCGCCCTCAACTATCCGGGGGTAATCAAAACCTATGCTATTCAGGCTGGAAGGGAACTGAGGGTAATTGTTGGAGCCGATAAAGTGTCGGACAGTGATGCCTCAAAGATTTCTTTCGATCTTTCGAAAAAGATCCAGGATGGAATGACCTATCCGGGACAAATAAAGATTACTGTTATCAGGGAAACCCGGGCGGTTAATTATGCGAAGTAACAATTAACGAATTTTAGTTGAAAACCGGACGACCATCAAGATTGTCCGGTTTTTTTCATTTAAAAATTCCTAAAGTCAAAGGTCTCGATATTGCGGTCAATGCGTGGGTTGCAATTCCCCTTGATATATTGCATCCTGAAATTACGGGTCAGGTTTAGCCTAAGGCCAAAATAAAAATCAAATCCGGTAAAATCATTGATCCCGAGCATTGTATTCAGCCGATCAAAACCAAAAAAGAAATTGCCGTACCTGAACGCAAAACCAATCCTTGGTTGGGCCCAGTCCCACTCATAAAACGAAATGGGCAAGCTGACCTCCATTTTCGAAGTTTCGAGACGAGGTGTAAAAGCCCAAACAGAAGCCCTTTTCACATAGGCCCTTCCGATGTTGAAACCATAAATCAAGGTTGTATTGAAATAGACACTCTTTTTGAAATGGTAATCAAACTGGACACTAAGCGCAGGTGGGGTTTGCATGGTGATTTTATCGGCCACAGCATTTTGGCCCGGGTAATCTGAAAAATAATAATCGATCTTTCTGTTTAAATCATTTATTGAACTTACCGCCAGGGTATCAGTGGCCTTGTCCCAATAAGTTTCCACATTTTCATAATTCCTTAATCCGGCATTCTTTGAAAACTTGATATAACCGAGATCAAGGAGTGAAACACCGATTTTGTAATTGTAATCATCGTAAACCTGCTCGCATAAACGGTCAAAAACCCCGTTCCCGTGGCCTTTCGTGGTAAATTGGTAGGTAACCCCAAGATCTACACCAAAACCAAAGCCCTGGGATAACGGATTGCCCGTATATTCGTTTGTTTCAGGATCTATCGGAACCGCATAGCCATAATCAAAGCTGGCATCGTAGATATAGGCGGTAGTATCCGAAAAAACTTCGTAATCAACCTTGTTCAAATTTGTGAAAACACCGGCCATCCCAAATAAGGGTTTTATGGTAATGCCCGCCGACCAATAATCCCATTTATAGCGCCTGAAATTATAGGCATAGCTGAAATTAAGCTCCGTCCATGAAAGTGAACCCATACGTATTGGTTTATCATGGGAATACTCGATATTATGTTGTGCATTATAATCAATGGCTTCGTAAATAAAGTTGGTCATATCGGGCGGGAGATTGGTAAAAGAGGAATAAGTGCGCATGGCCGTTGAAAACCCAAAAGCATGTTTCCCGTAAACCATCATGCCACCGGGCCCATAAATTTCGGTCCCCACATTCCCATATTTCAACCCGTTATCCCGGTAAATAGTAAAATTCCTACGTTCACCTTCACTTGTATAATAAACTGGTTCCTCTCCCCTAAAAACGAGATCCTTGAGCTGTTGCGCACCAATAAACACATAATCATTCCCCAATGTGGAGTTTACCGAAAACAAATTAAAATCCATATAGAGGTGGGATGCGTGCATGGAGGATGGATTAAGGCCAATCCCAAGAACACCGGCATAGTTGCTGTTTTTCAACCCCAACATTTCTTGTCCTTGCGAAAACAAGAAAAAAAACATAAAGATAAAAAAACCGATAAATACTCTCATCCAGGAATCAATATAAATCCGACCAATCGATATGGGAACCAATAAACTTTGGGTTTATCAATGAGGTTCTCTTTTTCCATATGATTTACAAAAAACGAAATTGAAACGGCAAAAGTAAATAAATAATGGAAGGGAATGAATGGGAAAGAAATGAAATATAACATTGAAAAGAAAAAGGCCAGAAAACAATTGAAGATATTTCAAGTTTTCTGACCTAATTAACCAACCAAAACCAAATTTTACAATTAAAATTAATCACCATGAAAAATTATCAGATTACTTTTAATCAGTTGATGTAATATAATTTATTAAGAACCGGAATTGCATTTTCAATACTCGTGCCAAATTTTACATATTACTGTTTTTGTGATACTTACAAAATAAATGAAATTTGGGTAAATTCCGGCCTATGGCCTTAAACCACTGTAATTGTTACCATTATAAATAATCCCGGGATTTTGGGTATATTAGGATTATCCAATATCGTAAGGTAATCCTTAATTGAAAAGGGGGAAACTATTCTGGGAGATAGTTTAAAATCGGGAAACTGTTCCGAATAGGTCGAAATCGGTGGCTTTTGAGATTTTTACCAAATAAAACTCACCAATCTTGAGCATCCCGTTTTCGGATAATATCAAAACTTCATTATCTACTTCTGGAGAGTCGTACTCGGTACGGCCAACATAATAATCGCCTTCAACCCTATCAATCAGTACTTTAAATTCTTTTCCGACCTTTTTCCGATTTAGAAGGTTTGAAATACCCTGTTGTGCTTCCATCAAACGTCCGAACCTTTCGTTTTTTACATTTTCAGGGATATTATCCTCCAAAACAAAAGCTGAAGTATCTTCCTCAGCCGAATAAGTGAACACGCCCAACCTATCAAACTGCATTTTCCTGACAAAACCGAGCAGCTCATCGAACTCTTCATCTGTTTCGCCGGGATACCCAACAATCAATGTAGTGCGCAATGCTGCATCCGGTATTTTCCTTTTTATGGATTCAAGGATTTTGTACGTTTCCTTTTTCCGGTGGCCACGGCGCATGGAAGTCAAAATACGGTCGCTGATATGTTGAACGNNTCGATATAATTGCATATATTATCATGCTTGCCCATCACATCAATCAATTCCCCGGGAAAACTATCGGGATAAAGATAATGCAAGCGAAGCCACCCTAATCCGGGAAGAGTGGCCAATTGATCAATCAGTTGGGCAAGTCCCTTCTTCTTATGGGAATCCAAACCATAGTAGGCCAGATCCTGTGAGATCAGGATTATCTCCTTTATGCCCCTTGCAATCAAGGCTTTTGCTTCTGAGATAATATCATCCATCGGCCTGGAAATGTGTTTTCCCCGAATAATTGGAATGGCACAAAATGAACATCGGCGGTCACAACCTTCGGCAATTTTCAAATATGCATAATGCGAAGGGGTTGAAATATTTCGTTGGCCCAACAATGATTTCCGGTATTTTCCCCCGAGACGCTCCACGATCTGCTTCATATTGTTCACCCCAAAGTATTCGTCCACATCAGGGATCTCCTTTTGAATATCCTTCTTATAGCGTTCCGAAAGGCATCCCATCACGAAAACCTCCTCGATATCGCCCTTCTTTTTCCGATCTACATAATGAAGGATCGTATCAATGGACTCCTGCTTTGCATCGTTGATGAAGCCACAGGTATTGATTACGACCACATTGGCCGATTTATCCTTCTCAAACTGAAAATCAATCTGATTGGATGCCAGTTGTCCCATCAACACTTCCGAATCAACCAGGTTTTTTGAACAACCCAATGAAACAATGTTTATTTTCTTATTTGCCGGTTTTGTACGCAATTGGTTCTCCTCCTGATTATTTAATAGTCCCTTTCTAACTGAACAAACTATCCACAAATTCAACACGGTTGAATATCTGGAGGTCTTCTTTTTGTTCCCCGATACCAATATATTTCACGGGGATTTGAAATTGATCGGAAATCCCGATAACCACACCGCCTTTGGCTGTTCCATCCAATTTTGTAAGTGCAAGCGCATTCACTTCCGTTGCTGCCGTAAATTGGCGCGCTTGTTCAATGGCATTTTGCCCGGTTGAA
The DNA here is from genome assembly GCA_013151015.1 of Chlorobiota bacterium. GTDB lineage: Bacteria > Bacteroidota > Bacteroidia > Bacteroidales > JAADJA01 > JAADJA01. Next base: position 93,551 of record JAADJA010000037.1, on the reverse strand, counting down.
GCATCCAAGACCAAAAGGATTTCGTGAGGGGCATCGGGAATGACTTTCTTCATCACCCTTTTGATCTTGCCAAGTTCGTTCATAAGGTTCACCTTGTTGTGCAGACGTCCGGCAGTATCGATTATTACCACATCATTCCCTTTCGCAACAGCAGCTTTTAAAGTATCAAAGGCCACCGAAGCGGGATCGGCATTCATTCCCTGATTGATGATAGGGACATCGACCCGTTCGGACCATATCACAAGCTGATCGACCGCAGCGGCCCTGAAAGTATCGGCGGCGCCCAACAAAACAGATTTCCCGGCCAATTTATATTGCAATGCAAGTTTGCCAATAGTGGTGGTTTTCCCAACACCATTTACCCCCACAACCAAGATTACATAAGGCATGTCAGATTCAGGAACCGTAAATTCGGTAAGGTCTTCGTTGTTGTTCTCCAAAAGCAGTTCGGCAATCTCTTCTTTTAATATCCGGTTCAATTCAGAAGTCCCAAGATATTTATCCTTGGAAACCCGATTCTCGATACGTTCAATGATTTTCAGTGTTGTATCTACGCCCACATCTGATGATACAAGAATTTCCTCCAAATTATCAAGTACTTCATCATCTACCTTTGACTTACCGGCCACAGCCCTTGAAAGTTTTGAAAAAACATTTTCCTTGGTTTTTGACAAACCCTTTTCGAGCTTCTCCTTTTTCTCCCGGGAGAATATGTTAAAAAGTCCCATAATTTATTATTTTGGTAAAAAAAAAGCTTCTTCCCAAACTGGAAAAAGCTTTTAACTCTTTTATTTTCCTTTTAAATTACTTTTTTGCCAGGAAACCTTTTATCTCTTCAACATGAAGAATACTTTCCTTAAAAGAATACGCACCGCTTTTTGGGGATTTTACCATCCGGATAACTTTAGCGTAATTTTTTCCGGCAGTCTGTAAGGAAGCAACAACTTTTTTAGCCATGGTTCAAATTATTTAATTTCTTTATGAATAGTCATTTTTTTCAAAATGGGATTGAACTTTTTCAATTCCATTCTTTCGGGGGTGTTTTTTTTGTTCTTGGTGGTAACATACCTCGAAGTCCCGGGCATTCCACTGTTTTTATGTTCAGTGCATTCCAGGATTACCTGTACCCTTGCGTCTTTGCTCTTTTTTGCCATTTCGTATAAATCCTAATTATTATTACCTGTTCCCGTTGGACGGGATTTAAATTTGGGGTGCAAAAGTAGATTTGTTTTTCATAAAAACCTAATTAATTGTGATTATTTTCTGTTTTTTAGGGCAAAAAAAATATTGGGGCAAACTTGTTTAGTAAAGAAATAAAGATGTATCTTTGCACCCATTTTAGAAGAAACATAATAAAACAGAGTGCAATGAGCAAACAGAATTTACTTCAATACGTTGAAGACCAGGTACAGAGAAAGGAATTCCCTGATTTTAAAGCAGGTGATACAGTAACCGTTCAATATAAAATCATCGAGGGTGAAAAGGAAAGAATCCAAAATTTCAAGGGAGTTGTTCTTCAAAGAAAAGGAAGCGGGCACTCAGAAACATTCACGGTTAGGAAAATTTCCGGGAATACTGGCGTTGAGAGGATTTTCCCAATGTCTTCCCCTTTCCTCGAAGATATTACCGTAAACAAGCATGGTGTGGTGAGAAGGGCCAGGATATTCTATCTCAGGGGCCTTCGCGGTAAAAAAGCAAGGATCAAAGAAAAAAGATTCTAGGCAAATAACAGTAAACAGAGAAGCCCCGATAGAAACCGGGGCTTTTTTTTTGACCTGAATCATAATTTAATGGTAAATTTACACTTTCATTATTGAGGTTTAAAATAAGATGGGAGAATCCAAATCAGGCAACAACAAGATTTCCCTCAAGAAAAGGGCAAAAAGTTTCAAATACGCTTTTGATGGTATTTTATATTTGGTAAAAAGCCAGCACAATGCCTGGGTTCATTTAACGATTGCAATTTTTGCAATAATCGCCGGAATTGCGCTTGATGTTTCGTTTACCGAATGGTGCTTCCTTGTTTTTGCCATTGGATTTGTACTCGTGGCCGAAGCTTTCAACACAGCCATTGAAGAACTGACCAATTTGGTGTCGCCCGCATATGATAAAAAAGCAGGCACCGTAAAAGATGTTGCGGCCGGGGCTGTCCTTATTTCAGCTATTGTGGCAGCCATTGTTGGACTAATAATCTTTATCCCGAAAATCGTCCTTCTTTTTCCTTAAATCCACTAACAACTTCAAGAAACCATGCCATTATCTACCTCGCCTCCCATTTCGGGGCCTGGCATATGCCCGATTGGAACCGGGGTAAAACTTATAAATCACCCCCAATGAATAATAACCAAAGTAATCGGTATTGTTATTCCCGCTCACACCATCCAGTTTGTCCGTATTGATCTTTCGGCTACTTAAAAGTCCGTTTATCACAAACCGATCGTTGATATGATAATCGGCACGAAGCCCAAATGGGATAACGGATTCAGTTGTGTTTTTCTGGCCATCATAGCCCCGGGTCTTCACAACACTGTCATTTATGCCATCATATAGCTTGGTTTTAAAGTCGATAAGCCCCAGTCCGACATTCGCATAGACATTGAATTTCCGGTTGACGCTTTTTGTGAAGATCCCAAATAAATTAAATTCGGTAAAAAAGCTGTATTCCGTAAAACTGGCATTAAAATAAAGATGGCTACGGACCCTTTTCTTTTCACCGCTCACCCTTCCTGTCAATACTTGTCCTCCAAGCACAAAAAGAGAAGCAAAGCTTTTTGATGCGGATATTCGGAGGGCTAGGTTGTTTTGCAGCAAGCCCCCGGGAGCCGGGTCCTCGTCAATATCGCCAAAGAACTGTGTTATCCCCATATCCACGCCAACACCCACATACCCCTCTCCCAAATTGTTGTTTCTCGAATTTATTTGAGAAAAAGCAAGTACAGGGATGAGCATCAATAAACTTACGATATGAACCCTACTCTCGATCACTTTTGGTTTTCAATTTAACTTCACGATCCGAAACTCCGTAAACAGACAAAAAAAGAAGACTTTCGGTTTACGAAAGTCTTTATTTTTTTATAAATCGAATTTTTTAAGCCTTCGATCCAATGATTGCCACGAAATCTTCAACAATTCTGCAGCCTTTGATTTATTGTTGTTCGATTTTTCCAAAGCCTTTTTAATCAATCTTTTTTCAGCATCTTCAAGGTCCCAAACCATTTGGACGCCCTGTTGTTCTTCAATAATATTTTCCCCGTCCCGACGCCCAATTTGGAAATCAGATAATTTCAGGATTCCATTTTCACTAATAATAATTGCCCTTTCCACCATATTCCTCAATTCCCTGATATTACCGGGAAATGAATAACGAACAAGTTCTTTGGTTATTTCGGGTTCAATTGTTTTTATTTTTTTGCCAAGCCTTTCGGAATATAAATCCACAAAATGTTTAAATATCAAAGGGATATCCTCTTTACGCTCGCGCAAAGGAGGTAAATGTATTACAAAGGTGCTGATCCTGTGGTACAGATCGAGCCTGAACTTTTTCTCATAGCTCATTTTCTCAAGGGCCTGGTTGGAAGCGGCAATTACCCGAACATCCACATTTATTTTATCGTGCGAACCAACCCTTGACACACTCCTTTCCTCAAGGACCCTCAACAACTTTGCTTGTTGGCTCAAGGGCATATCGCCAATTTCATCCAAAAACAAAGAACCGTTGTTTGCGATCTCGAACCAACCCGCCTTACTCTCCACGGCACCTGTAAAAGCACCTTTCTTATGCCCAAAAAACTCACTCTCAAAAAGGGTTTCAGGAACTGCAGAACAGTTGACAGAATGGAAAAACTGTTTTTTCCTCATGCTCATATAATGGATGCCCCTTGCCACCAATTCCTTTCCTGTTCCGCTATCACCCGTAATAAGGACCGTTGTATTGTCCACATTGGCAACTTTTGCCATCATACTGATTACATTTTGCATGGCATCGCTTTTCCCAATCAGGTTATGTCCCACCTGTTTCTGGATCTCTTCGGAAATCAAAGAGAAATTTTTCTCCAGGGCTTTGTACTTGTGGCTCAGGTTTAAATACCGTGCTGTCCGCTGTATGGCAAGGTTAATGTCCATTAGGCGAAATGGCTTTGGGAAAAAATCGGCAGCGCCTTCCCTCATGGCCTCGATCACACTGCTCATATCGCCGTGCCCCGAAATCATGATGACCTCTATGTCAGGATAATCCTTTTTTATCCTGGGCAAAACAGAAAGCCCGTCCATTTCAGGTAATTTAATATCGAGGATTACAATATCGATTTCATTCTTTTTCAACAATTCAAATGCTGCAGATGGTAGCCCAGCTTTGTAAACCTTGTATTTATTCTGTATCAGGAACTCGGAAATCTCATCCCTGACCCTCTGTTCGTCATCTACAACAAGTATTTTGATTTTTTCCATTTGCGAAGCTTATTTGTAGTTAATCCCTACCCCCTTTTTCCTCCGGGAGCGAAACTTTCATTTTGGTAAACTTGTTTATTTCACTCTCCACATCAATATGCCCTTTCATCTCCTTAATAATCCCGTAAGAAATTGACAGGCCGAGCCCTGTTCCGTTTTCCACATCCTTTGTGGTGAAAAACGGGTCAAAGATATTGCCAAGGTCTTTTTTGTATATCCCGCTGCCATTGTCTTCAACCTCGAAAACAACTATGGAATCAGAAATAAACGTATTTATCCTGATTCGTTTTTTAAACGATTTTGCCGATTTGAGCTTTTGTTTCTCCTCCACGGCAAACTTGGCGTTCGACAACAGGTTAAGGAGTACCTGTTCAATCTTATATTTGTTCCCCTTCACCCACATATCTTCTTCCCCAAGGTCCAATTGCAAATCAATGTTATGATTCGCATATTGATTATTGACCAATGAAACAGCACTTTTAATTACTTCGTTCAACTGGAAAGTTTCCACCAGCCCGGATTGTTGATCCCGTGAAAAAACCCTGACATGGTTAATTATCTGCCGGATACGATCGATATCATGGAACAATGCTTCCAGTTTCGAGGTCAGGTAATGATCGGTAATTTCACCAAGTGACATTTTAAAAAGGATATTATCGAGGCCCATCGAAATCCCACCAAGTGGCTGGTTTATTTCATGGGCTATCCCGGCAGATAATTCGCCCATTGATTCCAGTTTGGACTTCTGGATCAGCAAACGCTGCTGTTCCTGCCTTTTCTTTAGTTCTTCTTTTACCCTTTTTTCAAGATTAAGGTTCAATTCCTTTAATTCGGTTTCGGCCTGTATCTTTTCCTTTATTTCATGTTGGAGGTCCTTTGTCCGGTCATCGATCCGTTTTTCGAGTTCCTCGTTCAGTTTCCTCAAGTTCTCCTCGGCCAATCTCCTTTTCAGTTCCTGTTCGATCAATTCCCTTTCGAGCAAAATCCCTTTCGCAAGGTCTTCAACCAAGGCAATCAACTTTTTGGTTTCAACCGGTTTTAAAAGAAAACTGTTGACCCCGATTTTTATGGCATCCATAAAATACTCGGTTTCGCCATATGCGGACAAAATCACGATGCGGACATTTTGGTCGGAATCCCTTATCATCTCAATCATCTCCAGGCCATCCATCACCGGCATTTGAATATCGGTAATGATAAGATCCGGCTGGCATTCCTTGTACTTCTCAAGTCCCTCTTTTCCGTTTTCGGCAACAAAAAGTGTTTTGACAAATTTATTCAGTATCCTTTCATAGATTGCCCTTAAAACATCTTCATCCTCAACAAATAGTACAGTTATATCCAATTTATCCACGTAACGATCAATCAAAAAGGGTTAAACACCAAAACAACCTAAGTAACCTAAATATTAGAATCTGCAAAGGTAACAGTAATATTTTAGTTGATATTTATATCATTGATTTGATATATACGTTAAAAATGCAAATGAGTTTGGCAAAGATGAAAATTTCAAGAAATTAATGGAAAAGCCAGGCTAAGTTTTTAGTATAATTGCACTAAATTAAAATTTCAAAAAACATGTTCAGGAAAAGTTTCCCTTTCTTCTTAATATCCCTGCTTATATCCACATTTGTTTTTTCGCAAAACAAATATCCAACGGGTTACTTTATTCCACCGCTTGATATTGACCTGAAACTTGCAGGGACTTTTGGCGAGTTGCGGTCAAACCATTTCCATTCGGGGATCGACATCAGGACCGGGGAAGTGGAGGGACTTGAAGTGCACGCCATTGCCGATGGTTATGTTTCAAGGATTAAAATAAGCAGTGGCGGATATGGAAATGCGCTTTACATCACCCATCCAAATGGTTTTGTTTCGGTTTACGGCCATCTTCAGAAATTCAACAAAGCATTGCAATCTTACACAAGGAAAGCGCAATACCAAAGGGAATCCTTTAGTGTAGATTTGTTCCCTGACAAAAACGAATTAAAAGTGGGCAAAGGGGAAATAATTGCCCGGTCAGGGAATTCAGGTAGCTCGTCCGGCCCTCATCTGCACTTTGAAATCAGGGAAGAGGCTTCGCAAAAACCCGTAAACCCTTTACTGTTCGGGATTCACGTAAAAGACATTAACAGGCCCATCATCAACCTTATAAAAATTTATCCCAATGACCCAAATACGTTTATCAATGGGAAAAACAAAGCGATGGGTATTTTTGTGAAAAGAAGCGGGAACTCATATATTTTGAATAAAAAGGACACGATAAGAATTTCGGGAAAAGCGTTTTTTGGCCTTAACACCTTCGACCCTTTCAATGGAGGGCATAATAAAAACGGGGTATTTTCGGTCCAGCTATTGGTTGATAAAAATGAAATATATTCCCATGACCTTGAAAAGTTTTCGTTTGCAGAAACAAGGTACATCAACAGTTTGATCGATTACAAAGAATACAAACAAAAAAAACGACGGGTGCAGAAATCCTATATCCAACCCAATAACCGTTTGAGTATTTATAAAAACGTGAAAAACCGGGGAATCGTTTCTTTTACCGATGACACGACCCATCAAATCACCTACATCGTGAAAGATGTGAAAGGCAATGAAGCAAAGCTTTCGTTTTATGTAAAAAGCGAGCCGCCAAAAAGCAATCCTTTAAAAAATGACCCAAAAGATTCAAAGGGGGAACTTTTTAATTACACAGGCATGAATACGTTTAAATCAGATAAGATAAAACTCGAAATCCCTGGCAAAGCCCTGTACGACACTATTTATTTTCAATATAAAGTTTTGCCCAAGGCACAAAACGCATTGACCCCACTTTACCAGATCCACTTCGATTATGTCCCCTTGCAGGTTCCCGGTTCCCTTGCCATAGAAACAGATTCACTTAAAGCGGGCTTACAAGGCAAAGCCCTGATCGTGAAAATTGAGGAAAACGGGAAACCTTCGCCCGCAGGCGGTGCGTGGGACAAAGGCTACATCAAAACCAATATCAGGCAATTTGGGAACTATTGCGTGATGCTGGATACCGTAGCGCCCACCATCAGTCCACTGAACATAAAAAACGGCAAAAACCTGGCTAATCAAAATACAATACGGGTCCGTATCAAAGATTCATTTTCGGGGATAAAATCATATCGAGGGACCCTGAACGGAAAATGGATATTGATGGAATACGATTCGAAAAGGAGTTTGCTGACCTATCGCTTTGACGACAAGCTCCTGGCCGGGAAAAACACTTTCAAGATCACCGTTTCAGATGAACGGGGCAATACGGCCACATATACTACGAACCTTATAAAATAAATCGTGGACACAAAGGGCATACTTTTAAAATACTGGGGACATTCATCTTTCCGGCCCATGCAGGAAGATATTATCAACTCTGTATTGGACAAAAACGACACCCTTGCCCTTTTACCGACGGGCGGTGGGAAATCAGTATGTTTCCAGGTTCCCGCACTAATACCCGAAGGCCTTTGTATCGTTGTCACCCCACTCATCGCCTTGATGAAAGACCAGGTTGACAACCTGAAAAAGAAAGGGATCAAAGCTATTGCCATTTATTCCGGGATGTCGAAAATGGAAATAGAGGTTGCCATCAATAATTGCATTTACGGTTCAGTGAAATTTCTTTACCTCTCCCCCGAAAGATTGGAAACCGACATCATCCTCATGAACGTGCAAAGAATGAAGGTAAACTTACTGGCCGTTGATGAAGCCCATTGCATTTCCCAATGGGGATATGATTTCAGGCCTTCCTATTTAAAAATTGCGGAATTCCGGCAACACATCCCAAATGTCCCAATTATTGCCCTCACGGCAACTGCCACACCAAAAGTAGTGACCGACATACAGGAGAAACTCAGATTCCCGGAGCCAAATATTTTCCAGGTAAGTTTCAAAAGGGACAACCTTATTTATGTTGTCTTAAAGGAAGAAGATAAACTAAACCGGCTTTTGCGGATTGTTCAAAAATTAGGTGGAAGCGGGATTATTTATTTGCGGAACCGCAGGAAAACTGTTGAGATAGCTTCATTCCTGAACAAAAACAACATTTCCGCAAATTATTACCATGCCGGCCTGGATTCCAAATCGCGCGAAAAAAGGCAACGGGACTGGATGCAGGGAAAGTTCAGGGTCATGGCCTCGACCAATGCGTTTGGAATGGGCATTGATAAACCCGATGTCCGTTTTGTGGTCCACCTCAGCCTTCCCGAAAGCCTGGAGGCCTATTTTCAGGAAGCCGGCAGGGCGGGCAGGGACGGCAAGCGATCGTATGGCATACTCCTTTATGAAGATGCCGATATTGCGGACACATTGTTCTTTCACAAAAACTCTTTTCCCGAATTGAAATTTATCAAATCGGTTTACCAGGGACTGGGAAATTTTTTCCAATTGGCCATTGGTACGGGGAAAAATACCGTTTTCGATTTTTCCATATCCGATTTTTGCGCTGCATACAACTTCAACGCTGTACAATCATACAATAGTTTGAAATTCCTCGAAAAAGAAGGCTATATCCTTTTGAACGAGGCTTTCTATTCGCCACCAAAGATTTATATCAAAATAGGAAAAGAAGACCTCTATAAGTTCCAGGTCGAAAATGCAAAATTCGATAAGTTCATAAAAGTTTTATTGCGTTCCTATGGAGGCTTGTTCAATGAATTTACGAAAATACACCTGGATGATATTGCAAAAAGGACAAACCAAAGCACCGAAGAGGCAGAAAAGGCATTGGGAACCCTTGAGAAATTCGGCATCCTGAGTTATTCAAGAACGAAAGAAAACCCACAGTTGAGTTTCCTCACTCCCCGGATCGATGCCAAAGACCTTTATATCTCACGGGAAAACTATGAAAAAAGAAAGCAATCTTCGAAGGAACGCTTGGATACCGTTATCGAATATGCAACAAACAACACCAAATGCAGGAGCCAACAACTCATTGGCTATTTTGGGGAAACGGAATCAAAACGATGTGGGAAATGCGATGTTTGCATTGAACGCAATAAAATAGAAGTGAACGAATTGGAATTCGATACAATACTTGACCAAATCAAACCCTTGCTCCAAAAGCAACCCGCTTCCCCCGAAGAAGTGGTCTCTATTGTAAAAAGCGGAAATGAGGATAAAACCCTGCAGGTGATCCAATGGTTGCTTGATAATGACAAAATCATTTATAATGACGAAAAAAAGTTGGTTTGGGGATAATGTTAGGGCAATCCCAAAAAAGACAAAACCGCCACCTAATATAGGTAGGCGGTATTGACGTTCATTGACTTAGCCTTTCTTTATTAGGCTTTAATCATTATAAAGTCTATTGTTTTATGAATTTCTTAAAAATACGTTTATCACCACTGATGACATTCACAATATAAACACCTTTGCTTAAACGGGACACATCAAATTCGTTTAACAGGTTTATTGAATTGCCCGTAAATTCCTCTTCGAACATGAGCGCTCCAGCTGCACTATAAATCCCAACGATTAATTTTTCATCGATAATGCGGTCAACATCCACGTTCAATGAACTTGTTGTTGGATTTGGATAAAGTGAACAATCGAACCCATTGACACCCTGAGTTGCAATATCAAGGTACTCCTCTCCCGAATTGGATGAATTATTATCATCGGTCATGTTTATCATTACCGTAATTACAGCTGTTGCCGTGTATTGCTCCGGGGTATTGTCGTAAACCTGTGCCGTAAGGAAGAACTTGTTCAGGCCTGCTGTCAACTGATAAGGATCGATCACTGTCAGGACCCCTGTTACAGCTTCCACTTCAAATATCGAGGTTTCGTTTCCACCAACAATTGAATATGTGTGGCCTTGCCCAACATCAGGGTCAGTTGAAAGAATAGTCCCCAAGATTACGTAATTGAATGCAATGTCCCCATCCAGGATCAAGGAAATATCAATGGACTCGCTAAATCCCTGGTCTGCCATAGATGGGGCTTCGTTCACATCATTAACATGAACGGTCACCATTGCCTGATCGGTCAGGTTGCCGGTTCCATTGTCCTCCACTTCAACAACAAGGTCGAAAACCGCATTTATTTCAAAATCCAGTACAGAAGCATCGGCCACTGTCATGACGCCTGCTGTTGACATTTGAAATGCACCATCGGCATTTCCTGAAATTATCGTGAAAGACAAGGTTTGTCCTGCGTCCTCATCAGAAGCTGTTACCGTTCCCACGACTTGCCCATTTGCGCTGTTTTCGTCAACATAAAAAGCTTGGTCGGGCATTTCCGGTGAATCGTTCATATCCAGTAAACTTACCGTTATATCTGCCTGATTGGTTAAATTGCCCGGGCCATTGTCCTGAACCTGCACGATTAAATCAAAAACCGGGGTAACCTCAAAGTTCAGGGCACCACTATTATCAACACTTAAAACCCCATTCGACATGTTTATCTGAAAAGCATTATCGGTATTTCCACCAATAATACTATAGGTCAATGTCTGTCCCACATCAGGATCGGAAGCAAGGACAACGCCGATTTGTTCCCCATTCGATGAGTTTTCATCCACAGAAAAAACCTGGTCGGCAATATTTGGCATTTCATTCACATCGGTGATACTAACCGTTATTGTCGCCACATCGCTTAAATTCCCTGTTCCGTTGTCCTCTACCTCTACAATAAGGTAGAAGTTAGGGTTGATTTCAACATCAATGGCTGTACTATTGGCCACGGTCAGTTCACCGGTTGATGAATTAAGTTGAAAGGCATTGTCGGTATTCCCCGCAATTATTGCAAAGGATAAAGTTTGGCCTGCATCCGGATCGGTAGCAATCAAGGTCCCCACCAAATCACCATTCCCAATGCTTTCGCTGATATTGAAGTTTTGATTTGCGATATTCGGATTCTCGTTCACATCTATAAGGTTGACAGTAATTGTCGCCTGGTCGGTCAAACTACCACTCCCATTATCCTGCACCTGGACCAACAAAGAAAAAACCGGGTTTGACTCATAGTTCAAAACAGTACCGTAAGCAACTGATATCTCCCCCGTATTTGAGTTTATCTGGAAAGCGCCCGATGTATTGCCACCAATAATTGAGAAACTCAGTGTCTGGCCAGTATCGGGATCAGATGCACTCACAGTTCCCACAGCTGTTCCATTTGCCGAATTCTCGTTAATCGAAAAGGAGGCGCTTGTAATATCAGGGCTTTCGTTTACATCGTTCAGGTTAATTGTTATTGTTGCCTGATCCGTTAACGAACCGGTACCGTTGTCTTCTACTTCCACCATCAACGAATATGTTGGATTCGATTCATAGTTCAAGGCACTGCTGTTTGCAACAGATATTGCCCCGGAATTAGGATTAATCTGGAAAGCACCAGAGGTATTTCCGGCAATAATGGAGAAACTCAAGGTCTGGCCAGTATCGGGATCAGATGCACTCACAGTTCCCACAGCAGTTCCATTCGCTGAATTCTCGTTTATGGTAAAAGAAGCAGTTGAAATATCAGGGTTTTCATTTATGTCATTCAAGTCAACCGTTATCGTTGCCTGATTTGTCAAATTTCCCGTACCGTTATCCTGAACCTGCACAGTAAGCGAAAAATATGGATTCGACTCAAAGTCGAGCAGTGAATTATTGGCCACGGTCAATTCGCCATTTGTCGAATTAATAGCAAATGTATTTCCTGTATTTCCATTTGTTATCGAATAGGTCAAAACCTGTCCGGCATCAGGGTCACTGGCCACTACCGTGCCCACAATTTGTCCATTGGCGGAATTTTCATCCAACTGAAAACCCTGGTCCGCAATATTGGGCATATTGTTGGTTTCCTCAATAAATTCAAAAGAACCAAGCTCCGGCCCTGTCCCTTGCGGAACCGCAGTACTGTCAATATCAATTGGGATATTTAGATCAGTTCCAGTATTCAGGCAAGGAGAAGAAGCCGACAACCTGAAATTTACGCCATTCTCTATGAAACCTGGATCACTGACCATGGAATTAGCTCCCAGGGTCACCCCGGTAAGCATTTGTGAATACTGGTAATTATAGTTATTGTAATCACTCTCGAAATCAGTTATATTGTTATTGTAAACCGACATATTCGATTTCCCTGGATAATAAAAGAAAATATTGTTCTTCATTCCCAAGAAACCACCACCATTCCCATTTACATCCATTCCCTCATTTTCATAGAACACACAATTATAGACCTCTGTATAATCCGTGTTCCCGCTCATAATAGCTTCGGGGAGGTTCCTGAAAATATTATAATGGCTGATCAATGTGTCATTTTGGGCATAAATGCCCGTGACCCCACCTTGGGCAGGATTCGATTTGATTTCATTATAGCGCACAATGGCACCGGGACATTGTTTGAGGAAAACCCCTGCACCGCCATTTCCAGATGCTATTGGAGTTGTGAGGGTATTGTTCTCAATTGTAATCCAGCCATCCGTATATCCACCTGCTTCATTATAAATAACGCAAAAATTGTTGCCTGTATCGCCCCTATCAACAACACAATTATGTACGTGTGCCGTTTTTGTGCCATTAAACTGAATACCATCTCCCCCGGCATTTGCCGGATCATCAAAATATTTTTGGTTTGCGCTGTATATATTACAATAACCCACTTCCACCATATCACCATGATCGAAATACAATGCATCATCATACGAATGGTGGATTTCCGAGTTTAGGATCGAAATATTCTTAAATGTTGTAGCGGCCTCAACCATAAACACATTCCAGTTGCCATGGTGGAGCTCACAATTTGTAACTGTAAGCCCATCCATGTCCCAACCACCTATTTGCCAATCACCTGCAACTTTTATCAAGGCATCAGGGAAACTGGGCTCCCCGCTCAAATGCAAGGAATCGATTGTTATGTTATTGCAGGCCCCAATACTGAACAATTCAGAACCTGTCCCACCATTGTCGAACGCAATGACCGGGAGGATATCTCCAGGGCCGTAAGCCCCAAATTCAATATTGATGTTTCGGTACAAAGATATGGGAGCGGAAACCGTATCGGAGGTGCCCCGTAATTGAAAATAACTGGAATTGTCCTGTATTACCACATCGGCCCATGTGTCAAAAGGGTGGCCGAGGCTCCCATCTTCCAGGGGATCGTTGGTGTTCAACGGATTTATATAATAATTCATTCCAGGGCCGGGGGCGGGTATGTATTCATATGCCCCTATGTCGCGAACCCCTTGGATATTGTTGCCGGCAAGGTCAACGGTATAGCCCGGATAGGTATAGCCAGCATCCTTGGCAGGCGATGTCCCGGTAATCCCAAAGTCCCCGTTTCCCCAATCTACAAAACCCGGGTTGACGTTCCATGTCGCCGAGTTCCCGTTTACCAGAATGTTGTTGGTGGAATCCAAAACGGTTGTCCCCGTCAAAGCTATTGGGTTAACGCCCGCTTGCAGCGCCATGATGTTGTTCTTAAAAGCCATATCACCACTAATACCCGTTAAGATAAGGGTTGATGACTGGCCAACGAACGTATTGTTATAGAAATTCGTAATCCTATTTTGCGATGTCCCTGCTATATTTATGATATTTACCGAATCAATTAAATTATAATTAAAATCAAGGCTGTCAGCCCTAAAGTGCATCAAACTAACAGTGGATTCTGCCGATGAAAACCCCCTGCCAAGGAACTTATTGTACGAAATTTCGTGCAAGCCCGATTCAGAAATATAGATACACGCACCTCCATCGCCACCAATGGAATCTTTGGGCGGAATAATCGTATTGTTCAATATCTTTCCCCTGTAAGGTTTGTATGAAACAGCACCTATGATTATGCAAAACTTGTTCCCGGTCCAGCTCCTATCGATAATATTGTTCTGGATAAGGTAATCCATTCCATGTACCTGAATGGCATCACCGCCCGCATCTGCATTTGTATGCCCAACGGTATGCCACCGCCTGTTGATCCTGTACAGGTTGCAATTCTGGATGGTCACATTTTCGATGCCTCCAAATATCCCATCCAGGCCTATATCAAAAATCTCACAACCATCAATCATAAAACCATCCACTATTCCGCCTTGGTTAAATTGCTGCACAACGATACCACTGCCCCATCTATGTATCTTACAGTTCTGGATCGTGGTGTTCGTAAGGTTGATTCCCGTAACAGGGTCTGAAGATATATGGATAGCATCCTGCCCAAATACACCATTATACCCATAGTTCCCTATCAATTCCAAATCCTTGATGGTAATGTTGTGGGTATATTTTATATAAACACCTTGCACTCCTTGTGTGAAGGTAACCTGTGGCCGGTCGCCGGTACCATAAGCCCCAAAAGTGATATTGTTCAGTTCGGCATAAATATAAATCATGCTGGAAGTCCGGTTTTCGACCGTTCCACGCTTTTGAAGGTAGGTTGTATTGCTTGAGATCGTTATATCGCTCCACGAATCAAAGGGGTTTCCGATAGACCCATCCCCACCGTTTCCTGCTGTTGGGTCGATATAATAAGTTGTTTGGGCCAAGGCCACAGCCCCGTATAAAAGGAGCAATACTACAATCAGGATAAAGAGTTTCAGGTTTACGAATGAGGTTCTTGTTCTCGCACCATAGGACAGTGATTTCATAGTTTCTAGTTATATTAGTTTTTTATTTTTTAGAATTGCTAAACCACAATACCCTGGAATTCCGGATGCCGTGGAAATACAACAATCAACCCATGTGCTTCTAAATACTGTGCCATCCTAATAAAGACAGACATATCAAACTCTGTATATGGGACTTACATTTAAAATGCAGGTCAAGAGGCTTATCCGAAAACGGATAAACACGACTGGAAACGTAGAGGCTTTTCAGTTAAAAGGAGACAACGGACACAACTTGTCAGGGATAAACCAGAATCAGGGAAATTACTTTGGCGCTTGCGGTATGTATCCCCTGTTTGCAGTTCCCGAACAATCGTATATCATTTAATCCACCGCCCAAAGGCGTGGATATCGCTTGAGCGCATAAATAATGACATAAACGAAACAATAATTACTTTTTCGGCGTAGTAATAAATCAATCAAAATTGAAACTTTTTCGTTGTTTTAGTGTTATTCTATATTTTCTATCTTTGCGAAAAATCGACCTATAAAAAATTATGATCATGCAATTAGTTTTAGATTTAGCAAAATCAATAAATGAGAACAAAGCGCATAATGCCTTCTTTATCAAAGAGAAGTATTTCACTTATGGCGATCTCGTTAAAATGGTTTCGGGGATAAGGCAATTGATACGCTCAGGCACCCAAAAGGAAGAAAAGCAAATTGGACTGATCCTGAACGACGACCTTGAAACCTATGCTGCAATAATTGCACTTTGGATGGAGGGCAGGGCTTATGTCCCCCTGAACCCCAAAAGCCCATCTGACAGAAACCATAAAGTAATAAAACAAGCCGATATCATTTCGATTATTGATTCATCGGGGAAAGCCGTATATCCCGAATTTAATACCATTGCATCCAAAGGTGCGTTTGGCTCGGAAACCGATTTATATCCAGTTTCAACCGCCGATACCGAACTGGCATACATATTTTTCACCTCAGGCACAACAGGTGAACCTAAAGGGGTTCCCATTACACGGGGCAACGTAACTGCATTTGTTGAAGCATTTTGGGACTTGGGGATAAAGATCGACAAAGATGACAGGGTGTTGCAAATGTTCGAGCTGACCTTTGACCTGTCGGTGATGTCGTATCTGGTGCCATTGCTCAAAGGTGCCTGTGTTTACCCGATCCCTAACGATAAAATAAAATACAACTACATCTTTGAGCTCATGGACGAACATGGCCTCACGGTTGCACTTATGGTCCCTTCCATCCTTCATTACCTCCGTCCTTATTTTGAAGAAATACATGCACCTGACATGAAATATAGCTTGTTTTGTGGTGAAGCACTCCCTTTGGACGTAACACAGGAATGGAGCCGATGCCTGCCCAACGCCGAAATCAGTAATGTTTATGGCCCAACGGAAAACACTATATTTTGCACAAGCTATATCTTCAACCGCAAGAAGCCCAACAAAGAGCATAATGGCATCCTGTGCATTGGAAAAGCGATCAAGGGTGTAGAAACCATCATAATCGATGACAAAAACAATATTTTGCCGCAGGGCGAAAAAGGGGAGCTGTGCCTTGCGGGAAATTTGCTGACACCAGGTTATTGGAAAAACAAAGAAAAAAACAAGGAAGCCTTTTTTATTGCCGACCACAACGGAAGTCAAACAAGGTTTTACAAGACCGGCGACCTTTGTGTGGAAGATACTGACGGCGACATATTGTACCTTGGGAGAATTGATTTCCAAACCCAGATACAGGGTTACCGGGTAGAGCTTTCCGAGGTTGAGTTCCATGTAAAGGCCTTTCTCGACAAAATAAATGCGGTTGCCATTGCAATTACAAATAAGATAGGGAATACCGAAATAGGCTTGGTTATCGAGTCCGGCGAAATGGATACCGGCAAACTTTTTGAACATCTAAAAGAAAAAATGCCCACATATATGATCCCGACCCAAATTAGGTTTGTTAAGGAATTCCCTTTGAACACCAATGGCAAAACAGACCGAAAAGCCCTGGCCAAGGCCTTTTGACACAAAGTAGTTAAAACCAGCAGATCGAAGTCAATGACAAATCGTAAAAAAACAAATTAAATGGGAATACTTGCCTCACTTGAAAAATCGATAAGCGGACATTTGGACAGGAATGCTTTTCATATCAACGGAAATTCCTTTACGTACAATGATTTGGCAAAGTCCATATCAAAAATCAGGGTGGCCATCCGCAACAAAACGGACAGTACCGAAAAACACATTGGACTTGTGGCCAATAACGACCTGGACACTTATGGGGCAATCCTGGCCATTTGGTTCGAAGGAAAGGCGTATGTGCCAATAGGAACGGACACGCCAAAATCCAGGAACCTGGAAATGATGGGGCAAACAGAAGTAAAATCTATCATCGACACTTCCGCTACCCCCTTGTTCCCCGGGAAAAACACAATACAACCGGCAATGTTACCAAATGCCGAAATGGATTTGGCCATGGAAAAGGTTTCGAGCGACGACATTTGTATAATACTTTTCACATCGGGAACAACCGGAACGCCTAAAGGTGTACCGATCACCCATGCGATGTTGGGCGCATTTATGGACGCGTTCTGGAAACTTGGCCTTGAAATAGACGAAAACGACAAGTGCCTGCAAATGTTCGAGATTACATTTGATTTTTCAATTGTCGCTTACCTGGCATCGTTGCTAAAGGGCGCCTGCACCTATACGGTTCCTCAGGACTCCATTAAATATGCCTACATCTATGAGCTATTGGAAGACCACGGATTAACTACAATTTATTTGATTCCTTCCATCCTCTTGTACCTGCGCCCTTATTTTGAGGAGATAGACTTGCCCTTGATGAAGAATTGCATAATGGGCGGCGAAGGACTGCAAGTTGTACTTGCCGAAGAATGGGCCAAATGTATCCCCAATGCAAAAATAGTGAACATATACGGCCCCACCGAAGATACTTTGTTTGTCACCTGCTACCCGCTTAGGCGAACGGGCAAGAACAAATCGCACAACGGTATTTTAGCCTTGGGGAAAACAATGTCGGGGTCGCATATCATTGTGATCGACGAGGACAAAAACATTTTGCCAACCGGCGAAAAAGGAGAACTGTGCCTTGCAGGCCCTCAACTGACCCCTGGCTATTGGAAGAACGAAGAGAGGAACAAGAAAGTTTTTTTCAATGCCATGTACGATGGGGAACAAAGAAGGTTTTACAGAACGGGGGATCTTTGCTATTTTGATGAAGAGGGGGACATTTATTTTGTGGGGAGAATTGATTTCCAGGCAAAAATCCAGGGGTACAGGGTCGAATTATCAGAGGTTGAGTTCCATGCACAAACCGTTCTCGGGAAAACCAATGTGGTGGCAATTGCATACCAAACGAAAATAGGCAGTACCGAACTGGGTTTGGTCATCGAAACAGAAGAATTTAAAACAGAAGGGCTAATTGAGCAAATGAAAGTGAAAGTAGATGCTTACATGGTCCCATCAAAAATAAAATTTGTTAACGAATTCCCTTTAAACAAAAACGGCAAAATAGACCGGAAAGAGCTTTCAAGACTCTTCCAGGGATAAACCGTCCGATTTGGGGAGAAAATCAAATGAAAATGGAAAGAAGTGAAATTGAAAAAAAGATGACAGAAGTACTGACTTCTGTTTTAAAACACCAGAATTTTGAAATCAGGGATGATTTGACTGCCGCAGAGGTTGAAGGTTGGGACTCGTTAAACCATATGGTGATAATTTCTGAAATCGAGGAAAAATTCGACATAAAATTCAAGCTCCGCGACCTGAACAAACTTAAAAACATGGGGTCTTTAATTGAATTGATCCAATCAAAATTATAAGGGCCGGAACATGACATTCAACTCTTTCGAGTATTTTATTTTCCTGCCGGTCGTTTTTATGCTTTACTGGTTTGTTTTCAACAAATCGGGAAAGTCGCAAAACATATTGTTGGTATTGGCAAGTGTCTTTTTTTACTGTTGGGCCGATTGGCGTTTTTTGGCTTTGGTAATTATCAACGCATTGTTCAATTACTATATGGGGATTTCCATTGCCGGGGCAAAGAAGGAAAAAACACAAAAACACTTGCTATGGGCAGGTGTGGCCTTTAACATTGTCATCCTGGGCTATTTTAAGTACTTCAACTTCTTTTACGACAGCTTTGTCGATATGCTTAATTTCTTTGGCTCCCATGCCAACCCAAGTTCACTGAAGCTCCTGCTTCCCCTGGGCATTAGTTTTTTCACGTTTCAAACCCTTGGGTATTTGATCGACATTTACAACTACAACATCAAGCCTTCGAGGAACCTTTTGGCATTTTCGACCTATGTGATTTATTTCCCGAAAATAATTGCGGGGCCCATTGAACGCGCACAAAAATTTTTACCGCAAATAGAAGGGAAACGCACATTTGACCAAGACATGGCGATAGATGGGCTCAGGCAAATGTTGTGGGGCCTGTTTGCAAAGATCGTATTGGCCGACAACCTTTTTCCGGTCGTGCATGGGATTTTCAGCAATTCCGGTTCAGAAACGGGCAGTACACTTTTCATGGGCCTGATCCTTTCGACCATTCAGGTGTACTTTGATTTTGCCGGGTATTCCAACATTGCGATCGGCACATCCAAATTGTTTGGTATCCGGCTCATGAAAAACTTCGACACACCTTTCTTCTCAACGAACATAAGTGATTTTTGGAACAGGTGGCACATTTCGCTTTCTTCCTGGATGCTCGACTATTTGTTCACCCCTTTGTCCTTTGTTTTGCGCAAGCGTAAAAAGAAAGGGCTTATTTTGTCCATTATGATAACTTTTATTGTCGTTGGGTTCTGGCACGGGGCAAACTGGACTTTTATCGTTTTTGGGATTTTGAACGGGATTTACTACATCCCCTTGATCTTAAAGGGAAAAGTGATCAAATCCTCGTTGGGGGGCAGTTCGAAGATTTTTCCTTCTGTGACAGAGTTCGTGCAAATGCTGGGGTTGTTCTTGCTTTTGAGCGTTACGATTATCTTCTTTTGGGTCAACAATATCGCAGAGGCATTTACTTATTTGTCCCATGTTTTTTCACCATCGTTCTTTGTTCTTCCTGATTTGAAAAGGGTCGTTTATATCATCCCGGCCATAATTATATTTTTTGTGATCGAGTGGATGACAAGGGACAAAGACCACCCCTTACAGTTCAGCGGCCAACCGGTGTACCTGAGGTGGGGCTCTTATTTGATAATTGGGTTCGTGGTTTTATTGGCATTTGAAAAAGATCCAAACGCATTTATTTACTTACAGTTCTGATATGAAAAGCTTTTTGGGAAAACTTACGGTATATATCCTGTTACTTGGAACACTGCTTTCACTGTACGTACTCATCGTGTATTTCAGGCCCGATCTGGTGGATCTTTTCTACTATCGTTTTACGACCCCAAAGGCCAGTTCCCTGATATTGGGATCCTCGAGGGCAGCCCAAGGACTAAAGCCCAGCACCATAAACAAAAAACTTGGCAGGGATGAAAACACAAAAATAATCAACCATGCTTTTGCGGGCGGGCCAAGTACGATAGGCCCCAATTATTATAGGGAGATAACACAAAAACTAAAACAAGGCTCCAAAGATGGTATTTTTATAATTTCTGTCACACCTTGGACCTTTACCACGGGAACCGACAACATTGACGATGATTCACTGCAATTTTTTGAAGTAAAACGCAAACTCTACGTTGGAAACTTGAAATCGAGCAGTACAAACCCAAACCTTGAATACCTCTGGAAATATTGGCACAATAAGTTTTCGGTCTTTGAGTATGCTTTTAAGTACATGATAAACTATGGCGGTATATTGCGCTTGCACGCCGATGGCTGGTTAGAAGTGGATATCGACATGGATTCAACCGTTGTGAACCAGAGGATAAAAACGGCCATGGCCGAATTTACCGAAACTGCAAAACACGTGAAATGGTCAAATACAAGGTACTTCTTTTTTGAGAAAATAATCGATTATTTACAAAAAAGGGGCAAAGTCTATTTTGTGAGGATGCCTGTATCAAAGGACATGGCCGAACTGGAACATGCGTATTTTCCCGGATTTGACGAGCAGATGAAGATTACGGCCGACAGGTACAACATACACTATATTAATTTCATACATGAATCGGGAAAATACAAAACCACCGATGTCCATCATTTATGGAGGGAAAGTTCAGAGATAATTTCGAATAAGCTAAGCGATTCATTGCTATATTACCGCAATAATCAACCCTGACTTTCAACATTTCAGGCCCTCCCCTGCCCTTTTCAGGCCGGAAGCAAGATCACGGAGGACTTTTTAAATATTTGTGGGGGGCACTTTGCGAACCGACCGGCTATTTGCCAAACTTATAATTACCTATTTCGATATCGGCCTTATAAACCTGCTCGACGATCCTACGGGTTTTGTCATCGTACATCTCGGAATAATGTCTGTGATTCGATTTGTTTTTAACAACCATTTCCCTGTTAAGGTTCAGTTTGTCGTTGATAATGAAATTATATTCCGATTCAAAATTCTCAAACCTTGCAATATAATCAATATCCTTGACCGGAAACTGGGAGGTTTGCAGTTTAATGTGCTTATCGCTTGAAGCAAGGTGCTGATGCGAAACAAAATCCACAAAATAGGCAAAGTCCTTTCCCCAGCAACCGGGGAACAATTGTTTACGCACAACCTTGTTGGTATAGCAACTTACCAACCTGTCCCAGGGGTTGCGAATAAAGCAAAACTTAAAATGGTTTTTGTATTTCGACTTATGATATATCGTATAAGACTCATCTATTTCCCTTTGGGTTTCCTCCCTTAGGACAGACAAGATGGAACTAATGCCGTTTTTATGGATCAGGAAAAACGCATACTGGCTTTTTTCAGATGTTGTGACCATGTACAACGGAACCGAAAACAAATCAAAAACCCTAAAAACAGCGGTTTTCGTTTTGGGGCCAATTAATTCTTTCATAGTAAGTCTTTACTGTTATTATCAAAAGGTCCTTCAAACCATTTAACATCTAACGAATCCTTTCTTGGAACAACCTTTACCTCATGAATCAAATCATCAATCCCTTTTGGTATTCTCGAACTCTTTACCCTTTATTTTGTATAATGCCCATNATAAACCATCCTTATCCCCTGATCCAGCTCGATTTTATGTTTCCAGCCAAGTGCATGGAGTTTGCTCGGATCGGTAAGTTTCTTGGGCGTGCCATCTGGTTTTGTGGGGTCAAATTTAATTTCGCCCTTAAAGCCAATAGTATCTTTGACAAGATATGCCAGGTCACGAATTGAAATGTCCTTGCCTGTTCCAATGTTCAAATGGGTATTCCTGATTTCGTTGTTTTCGATATCGCTCACGCGCACCATATCATCAAAATCGGAGTTCTCCATCAGGAAAACACAGGCATCGGCCATATCTTCTGCCCACAGGAATTCCCTGAAGGGCGTCCCACTTCCCCAAACATGCAGTTCAACCTTATCGCCTGATTTCCTGATCCCGAAATTGGAAAGGTAATCAAGGATTTCTTCTTCCGTGGCATTTTCCTTTATTGAAGCCGGGTATTTTGCAAAGTCTTCCCGGATTGCATCATAATCATTGTTCTCAAGGCATTTGCAAAGATGGTTCTTGCGAATGAGCGCAGGAAGGACATGGGAGTTTTCAAGGTTGAAATTATCGTTGTAACCGTACAAATTGGTCGGCATCACTGAGATATAATTCGTGCCATACTGCAAATTGTAGGATTCGATCATTTTAATACCGGAAATTTTGGCAATGGCATACGGCTCATTGGTATATTCCAGGGTGTTGGTCAACAATTCATTTTCCTTCATGGGCTGGTTTGCCATTTTCGGATAGATACAAGTGCTCCCGAGGAACAGCAACTTCTTCACTCCCGTCAGATAGGACGAATGGATCACATTGCTCTGAATCATTATGTTTTCATAAATAAATTGGCCACGGTAGGTATTGTTGGCAAAAATACCGCCGACCTTTGCAGCGGCAAGGATCACATATTCCGGTTTTTCCTGCTCAAAAAACTCCAGGGTCGCTTTTTGGTTGGTCAGGTCCACTTCGGTGTAATGCCTGAACACGAAATTATGGTAACCCTTCCCTTTTAGTATTTTCACAATACCACTACCCACCAATCCATCATGGCCGGCAACATATATTTTACTGTCTTTTTCCATTTAACAAACATCTTTAATTTTATTCAAAATAATTCATGATCCGATAACCACCTTCTTTCAGGTATTTATCCCTCTCCACCAGTTTCACGTCCGATTGGATCATATCGCCCACCAAGCCCTGAAGGTCATATTCAGGTTCCCAGCCAAGTGTGCTTTTCGCTTTCGATGGGTCGCCGATCAAAAGCTCAACCTCTGTTGGCCTGAAATAACGTGGATCGACACTCAATACTTCTTTCCCTTTTTCGAGCTGGTATTTTGGGTTCGTGCAATTTGCCACGAAAGCTTTTTCATCAATGCCCTTTCCTTTGAATTCCAGCTCAATACCCAATTCGTTAAACGCCAACCTTACAAATTCACGAACTTCTGTAGTAACCCCGGTGGCGATTACAAAATCATCGGGCTTGTCGTTCTGAAGTACCAAGTACATCGCCCTTACATAATCTTTTGCATGGCCCCAGTCCCTCTTAGCAGACATATTGCCAAGGTAAAGTTTATCCTGTAGGCCCATGGCGATTTTTGAAACTGCCATTGTAATTTTACGGGTCACAAAAGTTTCCCCACGGATGGGTGATTCATGGTTAAAGAGAATCCCGTTACTTGCAAAAATATCATATGCTTCGCGATAGTTAACAGTTATCCAATAGGCATAGAGTTTTGCAACTGCATAAGGGCTCCTTGGGTAAAAAGGCGTACTTTCGGTTTGAGGGACTTCCTGGACCAATCCATACAGTTCACTCGTTGAGGCCTGGTAGAAACGGGTCTTATCTGACAGGCCAAGGAAACGGATTGCCTCCAACATCCTCAAAGTTCCTATACCATCTGCATTGGCGGTATATTCCGGTGTATCAAAGCTAACCTGTACATGCGACATGGCCGCAAGGTTATAGATTTCATCGGGCTGCACATCGCTGATGATACGGATCAGGTTGGTCGAATCCGTCAGGTCACTATAATGCAAAAAGAAATTCTTTTGCTCCACATGGGGATCCTGGTACAAATGATCGATCCTGTCCGTATTGAACAGGGAAGCCCTGCGCTTCAAACCATGGACGATGTATCCTTTTTTCAATAAGTACTCAGCAAGATATGCTCCGTCCTGACCGGTAATACCGGATATTAATGCTACTTTTTTTGACATGTTATAGATATTGGTTATTTAACTTTGATATAAATAATCGGCAAATATAGATATTGGCCCGAACTTACAAAACAATAATATGGTTTTTTATAACGCAATTTTTCAAATAAGGTTCATACCGGAAATTGGAAAAACCAAGGGCACTCCCAAAACATTGCAACAAACCTAAACGCTTTCACCTGATGCGAGGGACTTTCCAGGATCCGGGACGGGGGTCATGTGGTGGCACAATACCCAATAATTGAATTATCCCTTCTTCACAAACTCCACACGGCGGTTGTTGGCCTTTCCTTCGGCAGTTGTATTGGGATATAAAGGTTTGCTTTCACCATAGCCTTTGTAGGAAAGCCTGTTGGCAGCAATGCCCATGGAGATCAATTTATCCATGACTGCTTTGGCGCGTTCCTCTGATAGCTTCAGGTTGGTGGCTTCGTCGCCATCACCGTCCGTATGGCCTTCTATACTGAACTTCAAATCGGGGTGTTGGTTCAATATTTTGTAAATCTTATTGATCGCCCCCATCGACTCGGGTTTGATCGTGGCTTTGTTCACATCAAAACGAATCCCGTTCACGATGATTTTCCCATCACTCAAAACACGGTCGTAATACTTTACGCCGCCTTTTGCAATACGAATGTTTTTGATAAACATATTGCCATTCTCTGCTTCAATGGTTATGCCCCACGGATTTCCTTCCAAATGCGGGATATTTATCAATCGCGTATCGTCCATGTAAGCTTTGAATTTACCTTTTGTGTATGCTATGGAAATATGTTTCCATCCCCCCACCGGGTTATCGCCCCAATTGTACTTTTCATTTCCAGGGTATCTTTTATCGGTGTTCATAAACCCTATCCCATTAACATAAACTTCCATTTGTTTATTTAGTCCTTTGTTCCACTGATTTTTATTGTCCTGTAAAGTTACCCAATATCTATTAAAGTGGCTTCCCGGTTCAAAGTAGGCATCAAATTCCATTGTGAAAACTTCGGGCAAATAGTCCTCGTTGGAATTTTTAAGGTAAGGTATAATAGAACCCCCACCATCTAAAAACATAATTACCGGTTCGCCGTCCATCTCGCCGATTTCAGCAGAGCCCTTAAATAAATCCCATCGACTTGGGAACTCCCCGTTTTCCTCATCCTTGGAAGGGCCATCCTCAAAAATCACCTCGTCGCCTGGCACAAAATCATATTTTGACCAATTGACGACAGGGGATGTGCCCTTTGCTTCCTCTACTTCTTCACCGCTTTTCTCAGATGAATTATTCTCTTGTGCATGCCTACTTCCAGAACTCGGTGCATTATCCTTAACCTCAGGTTTTCCCTCCACCTTGTTCTTCTTTTTCTTTTTCCCGAACAAACTGCCGATCCCATTTTCAATTGCATCGAAACCTTTGTCAATTGCCTGGTCGGTTTTTGAGTTGGCCCTGTTATCGGCTTCATTAACCACCTTCCCTTCCACATCCACCTTCACCTGTGAACAGGAATCCTTAACGGGTACTATAAATACGATGCACAAAGCAATTACCGGTAAAATCTTTTTCATGATACGATTCTTTAATTTGGGGCAAAAATATTTAAAACTTAGTTAGACAGGTTTATAAATTAGGGAAATAACCATGGATTTCCTAAAGACATATCTGTCATAACCCAAAATTGATACGTGAAGAAGGGAAGAAGGTTATTTGAATACAAGCATAAAGTGGGGAAATTGCGATTCTACAATCCAATTAGAAAAGCCATCGTATCCACACCATCGGCATAATCCCAGAGTCCGGGATTTTGCCCGTTGCCGAAAGGAACAGCACCTTTCAAGACAGTTTCATTTCCCACAATACACTGAATCTGTTCCTTGTCCAATATGAGCTTATTTTGGAGTTCATCTAAATTGCCATAAACTTCTGAGAACAAGACCGAAGGTGGTGATGAATAACCCGGATCGTTTTTTACCATTAAAAATCCATTGTCGAAATGATCCACACTGTTGATAAGATAGATGGAACGGTAATATTCGTAATTGTTAAAATATTTATTGTGGTTCTTGACTTCTTCAAAATCGGAAATTGCTTCAAAGAAACCATCGAACAAATATCCCTCGGGGACAAAAACCTTTGAAATACTCCGGCAACCCAAACCAAAATACATGAAAATATCCCGGCCCAGGTTTTTCAAATCCCCTTTGGTTTCATTTCCTGTTAGCACGGCAACGCCGTTCCTGTTTTTTCGGATTATATGGGGATATTTCCCAAAATAATATTCAAAATACCTTGATGTGTTGCCGCTTCCCGTTGCAATGATTGCATCAAAGCCCTGAAGCCTACCTGCCACAAGCTCAATATTATTTTCAAAATCAGGTTCGATATCAACCAATAAACGGGCAATTGCCGGCATCAAGACATTATCATCCGAAGAAAGCTTTGCCTGGATTTTATGTCCGGCCATCAATACGCACAAAAAATCATGAAACCCCACAATTGGTATATTCCCGGCCATTACTGTCCCAACTGTTTTTTCGGGTTTCACCTTTGTCAAATCCGCTTTATAGGGTTCTATCCATTTCAGGATATCCTCTTCATTCAGGCTTTCACCAAGAGCTGATAAAGAATATCTTATATTTTCCTCAATGAACCAGGGGTTTCTTATTCTGGCTTCATTAATCGCCTGTTCAAAATAGCCGTTACCAATCCCAGACTCATTGCTATTTCCGGAAAGCAGTAAACCAAGTTTCACAAATGCGCGTACCCTCTTTTCAAGTTTTACCATATATTCGTTCCAAATTACGTTGGCGGCAAAATTAATATTCTCTTTTGGTATATATATCACAAGATTATTATATTTTTGCCTTCATTCAGAAAAAACAGAGATTTATTTTAATTCACTTAAAAATATAGAGAGATGAAAAAACATAATTTTTATGCAGGGCCTTCAATCCTACCTCAATACACCATTGAAAACACAGCCGCCGCAATCAAGGATTTTGCGGGCATGGGTTTGTCGTTGATGGAAATATCCCACCGCAGCAAACAATTCGTGGCCGTAATGGACGAAGCCCAGGCATTGTTCAAAGAACTTCTCGATATTCCCGAAGGTTATTCGGTGGTTTTCCTTGGAGGAGGTGCCAGCACACAGTTTGCCATGATCCCTTATAACCTTATGAACAAAAAATCCGCCTACCTTAACACGGGGGCATGGGCGAAAAAAGCCATCAAAGAGGCCAAATTATTTGGTGAAGTGGATGTGGTCGCCACTTCCGAAGAAACTACTTTCAACTATGTTCCCAAAGGATATACAATCCCAACGGATGCAGATTATTTCCATATTACAACCAATAACACAATTTATGGAACAGAAATCAGAAAAGATATTGATTGCCCGATCCCACTGGTTGCCGATATGTCATCGGATATTTTCAGCCGTCCGGTCGATGTTTCAAAATATGCAATGATTTATGGCGGTGCCCAGAAAAACCTTGCTCCCGCCGGTGTTACCTTTATCATTATCAAAAATGACATTTTGGGCAAAGTTGACCGGGCCATTCCCACCATGCTCAATTACCAAACTCATATTGATAAAGGCTCCATGTTCAACACACCTCCGGTAGTACCTGTTTATGCTGCGTTGCAAACATTAAAGTGGCTGAAGGACAATGGTGGCATTGCTGCAATGGAAAAGAAAAATATTGAGAAAGCACGACTGCTTTACGATGAAATCGACAGGAACAAATTGTTTGTGGGCACTGTTGCCGAAGAAGACCGCTCCTTGATGAACATCTGTTTCGTCATGAAAGAGGAATACAAAGACCTGGAAGCCGATTTCTTCGATTTTGCCACTTCCAAAGGGATGGTCGGGATAAAAGGCCATCGTTCCGTGGGCGGTTTCAGGGCATCGACCTATAATGCACTTCCAATAGAAAGCGTGGGAGCATTGGTGGCCGCAATGAAAGAATTTGAAAATTCACATTAAAACAAACTAAAATGACAAAAGTATTAGTTGCAACCGTTAAACCCTTCGCACCCGTTGCAGTGGACAATATCCGTGAAATAGTGACAAAAGCGGGATATGCCTTTGAGGTACTCGAAAAATACGGATCCCAGGACGATTTCAAAAACGCCATTTCCGATGCAGATGCTGTAATCATCAGAAGCGACAAAGCCACCAAAGAGGTAATCGAGGCAGGAAAAAACCTGAAAATCATCGTACGGGCCGGTGCCGGGTACGACAATATCGACTTAGAGGCCGCAACCGCAAACAATGTGGTGGCCATGAACACTCCGGGACAGAATTCAAATGCCGTGGCCGAACTTGCACTCGGGATGATCGTTTTCCAGGCACGGAACCAGTTCAACGGAACAGCAGGAACGGAACTGAAAGGGAAAAAAATAGGGATCCATGCTTATGGGCATGTTGGCCAACTCGTTGGGAAAATTGCAATGGGCTTTGGAATGGAGGTTTATGCTTTCGATCCGTTTATCCCAAAAGAAAAAATTGAGAGTATGGGCGCAAAAGCCGTTGATACAGTAGAGGAATTATATTCGAACTGTCAGTATATTTCATTGCACATCCCCGCAAACGAAAAAACAAAAAACTCGATCAATTCCGGGTTATTGTCCCTGATGCCCGAAGGCGCAACCCTCGTGAACACTGCCCGGAAAGAAGTTATTGACGAAGAAAGCCTGCTCACAATATTTGAAGAAAGGCCCGATTTTAATTACCTCTCCGATATTGCACCCGACTGCAAAGATGAAATTGCCGAAAAATATGAGGGCAGGTTTTTCTTCACCCCGAAAAAAATGGGGGCACAAACCGCAGAAGCGAACATCAATGCAGGAATCGCAGCAGCGACCCAAATTGTGGGTTTCCTTGAAAAAGGGGATACCCGTTTTAAAGTCAACTAATAAATTACTGAATATGGAAAATCAAGGAGGGGGATAAAAACCCTGTTCCCCTTCCGGTATTTTTTTATTCCAATTTAACAAGATTGCAACAACCAATAGAACTTATTTTTAATCTTAAAAGAACCGACTTATGGAAAATGACTCTACTAAGAACGTAACTTTCTTCAGATTTGAAGACTTACGGATTTATCACAAATCGCTTGATTATATTGATTGGGTTTACAATGCCACCATACTTTTCCCCGATGAGCATTCAAGGGACCTTAAATCGAGGTTTATTGCGGCATCGCAAGCTATTTCATTGTACATCGCCGAAGGCTCGGCCCGGAACAAAAGCCAGTTTGTTTATTACCTTAAAATGGCCAAAAGTTCGGTGAGGGAATGTGTGGTTTTCACGAGTGTGGCCGAAAAACAAAACTATATGACGGAATCCATGATTGAAGAATCGAGGAACCAATTGATGGAAATGACAAAAATGCTGGGTGCCTTAATCGGCTCCTTACAAAGGACAAACGGCAGTTACAACAAACCAAATAAGCGTGAGGAAGCTGTAAATGGAAATGAATATACACCATCCGAACCCATTGAGGTCAGGAATTATTAGGCCATGACCTTCCAGAGTCGGAACGATCTGGAAACGTCAAGGACAATGGACAATAATATTATAAAAAACATCAACAAACGCAATAAAATGGCAATACTAAAAGCATTCAAAGGATTAAGGCCACCTGCTGATTTGGCCAAACAAGTTGCTTCGCGCCCCTATGATGTACTAAACTCGGATGAAGCACGTGAAGAAGCAAAAGGAAATAATTTGTCCCTTTTGCATATTATCAAACCGGAAATTGACCTTTCCCCTGAAATTGATGTTCACGACGATGTGGTTTATCAAAAAGCAAGGGAGAATTTTGACAAATTCCAGGAAAAGGGATGGCTGGTCCAGGATACCGAAGACTACCTTTATATATATGGCCAAACCATGTTTGGGAAAACCCAGTATGGGATTGTGGGTTGCGCTTCGGTAGATGACTACCTGAACAATGTGATCAAGAAACATGAACTCACACGTCCTGACAAAGAAGAGGACAGGATGAAACATGTGCGCGTGAACAATGCCAACCTGGAACCGGTTTTCTTCTCCTACCCTGCCCATGAGGAAATGGACAAACTTATCAAGGACTTCGTGTTGGACAATGCCCCGGTGTATGATTTCGTGGCCGATGATGGAGTGGGACACCACTTTTGGGTGATAAAAGATTCAGGCACCATCCAAAAAATCACTGCGTATTTTGCCGAAATACCAAGTACTTACGTTGCCGATGGCCATCACAGGACAGCGGCTGCCGCACTTGTTGGAAAAGAAAAAAGGGCCGCAAACCCAAATCACACAGGGGATGAAGAATACAATTTCTTCCTTGCCGTTCATTTCCCCGATGACCAATTGACCATTATTGACTACAACCGTGTGGTAAAGGACCTGAACGGGATGGCCAATGGCGAATTTATCGAAAAGCTGGGCAATTCCTTTGATGTTGAAGAAAAAGGGGCTGAAATATTCAAGCCCGAAAGCCTGCACAATTTCAGTATGTACCTTGATGGAAAATGGTACTTGCTCACGGCAAAAGAAGGAACCTATGACGACAATGACCCAATCGGCGTATTGGATGTCACTATCCTATCGGAACAAGTCCTGGGTCCTCTATTGGACATTCAGGATTTAAGGACCTCACAAAGGATTGATTTCGTAGGCGGCATCCGTGGCCTGGAAGAACTAAGCAAACGGGTTGACAGTGGTGAGATGAAAGTGGCCTTTGCACTTTATCCCGTATCCATGAAGCAATTGATCAATATTGCCGACAGCGGTAATATCATGCCTCCAAAAACGACCTGGTTCGAACCGAAATTAAGAAGCGGTTTGGTTGTGCATAAACTTGATTAATATGCAGTTGTTCAGGGTATCATGTCATTGCAAAATACTGATAGGTTGACCTCTGTACGTGTGTATTGTGGCAATCTGTCCGTTGAACGGGACAGTCCTTAAAACCGGCAGATCGCCACAGTATTTCCCACAACGATGCCAACCTAAAATGCTTCGCAAAGACGTAATGAAATCAAAATCCGACAAACTACCTCTCTCTTTCTACCAACAGGAATCTGTTACCCAAATTGCCCGTGAATTGATCGGCACAAAGCTGTGCAGTTTTAAGGATGGGAAATTGACATCGGGGATAATTACGGAAACCGAAGCCTATGAAGGCATCACCGACAAAGCTTCACACGCCTACAACAATCGGCGAACCGCAAGGACGGAAATCATGTTCGGGGAAGGGGGACATGCGTACGTCTATTTGTGTTACGGCATGCACCATCTTTTTAACGTGGTGACCAATATCGAAGGAATCCCCGATGCTGTCCTTGTACGGGCTATTTACCCAACGGATGGAACCGAAACCATGAAACATAGGACAGGGAAGAAACAATTCGGCCATAGGGCCACCAACGGCCCCGGAAAACTGTCCAGGGCACTTGGAATCCAGGTATCCAATACAGGGGAGAGTTTAACTGGAAACAAAATCTGGATAGAAAAACCACGTGTCCTAATAGATAAAAGCGATATTATCGCCGGGCCACGGATCGGGGTGGATTATGCAGGAAAGGATGCATTGTTGCCTTATCGGTATTGCCTAAACCCAGATTTAATCAAAACAGCATTTTGACAAAAAAAATCCCGGTCGTTAAACCGGGACTTTAAAATTTCAAAAGGATGTCAATTTATTTTACAGAAGCTGAGAGTTCAGAACCTGCTTTAAATTTAACAACTTTTTTAGCGGCAATTTTAATTTCTTTGCCTGTTTGTGGGTTACGACCAGTCCTTGCAGCACGTTTTGCTACTCCAAAAGAACCAAATCCAACGAGAGCGACCCTGTCGCCTTTTTTAAGTGCTTTAGTGGTTGCTCCGATAAAAGCATCCAAAGCTTTTTTGGCATCCGCTTTAGTTAAACCAGCGTCTCCTGCCATTGCGTCAATTAATTCTGCTTTGTTCATTTTATATATATTTTAAATGGTTAATGCTTCGCAAAGATAGGCTATTTCTACAAAAATGCAAGTGAAAAACGCTAAAACCCTTGATTTTGTTAATAATTCAGGGGTTTTGTTAATAACTACGGCTCTAAAACCCTTTATTAATAGGCTTTTCAGGGGATTTTTCATTTCAGGTTCCAAGTATCCAACTGGAATCGAGGGCAAATCCCCTTAAGAAATCCACCGTTTTCATCCGTCTTTTACCTTCAAATTGAATTTCATCAATTTGGACAAAGCCATCGGCACATCCGAATTTCAGGAATGATTTCCCATCCGTAACAACTGATGGGGAAGCTTTGTTTTCAGAAGAAACAAATGGTTTCGGCTTGAACACTTTAAACAGGTGTTTTTTTCCGGTTGGGGAAACCATATAAGAAAATGCTCCGGGATACGGACTCAAGCCCCTGATAAACCGGTCAACTTCCACACAGGTTTTCCCCCAGTCGATTTTGCAATCCTCCTTGAAAATCTTGGGGGCATTCTTTATTCTATCATTTGGGGCAAGCCCTGATTGGGAAAAGGATTCCACACCTCCTTCTAAAATAGATTCCACGGTCTTTAAAACCAGTTCCCCTCCCACATCCATTAACTTATCATGAAGGCTTCCTGCGGTTTCGTCATTTTCGATCTGCACTTTTTCCTGCAACAGTATCCGTCCGGTATCTATTTTTTCATCAATAAGGAAAGTGGTAACGCCCGTTTCCTTCTCCCCATTTATAATCGCATGGTTGATGGGGGCTGCACCACGATATTGCGGTAACAGGGACGCATGCAAATTAAAAGTCCCGAGAGGTGGTATTTTCCAGACCATAGTGGGCAACATCCTAAAGGCGACCACAATTTGAAGATCAGGTTCTAAATTTTTAAGTTCGGCAATAAACCCAGTATCCTTCAAATTCGTTGGCTGTATAATATGCAGCCCCTTCGCCAAGGCAAATTCCTTTACCGCAGATAATTTGATTTTCCGTCCCCTGCCGGCAGGTTTATCGGGAGCGGTAATAACACCCACAACATTATAAGCCTCCTTCAAAAGTATTTCGAGGGAAGGAACAGCAAAATCGGGCGTTCCCATAAAAACAATGCGTGTGTGCTTTTTCATTTGGTCAAAAAAAAACCTGCTCTATCCGAACAGGCTTTCTGATTTTTCAATCTCTTTTACAATTCACCTAAATTAGCCTTGGCCCGGGCAATGTATTTATCCATGTCCCTCGACTCTTTGGCTTTTGGGAATTCTTTCTTGATCCCTTCGTAAGTATCCAATGCTTTTTGCCAGTTGCCCATAATTTCGTACGACCACCCGGCTTTTACGAGAAATGCAGGGGTAACAAAATCATTTTTGTTTTTATTGGCGGCCTTTATGTAATAATCAACTGCTTTATCCGCATCACCCAATTGCATATATGAATCGCCAATTGCGCCCAGGGCCATGCTGGAAAGTACCTGATCGTCGGAACTGAATTTCTTGAGATATTCAATGGCTGTTTCGTATTCCCCTTTGTTCAAATAACAAATCCCAGCATAATATTTGGCAAGGTTCCCTTCTTTTGTTGAACCATAATCATCGATTATTTCCAGAAAACCTAAATTCACACCATCCCCATCCAAAGCCAGGTCAAGTGAATCCTGCTCAAAATAGTATTGTGCATTGAAGATAGCTACTTCCGCGGCTTTCTCCTTGGGTGCCATAACATACTTTTTATACCCAAAGAACGCAAGGATAATCAAAATGATAGCACCCACGATATAGGTAAGGATCTGTTGGTTCTTTTCGATAAACTGTTCGGAACTACTGAGTGCTTCCTCTACGGCCACTATCCGTTCTTCTGTGTTGTCTTTCTTTTTTGCCATTGTATTTTCAAATTTGGGCGCAAAGATAATTTTTTTTTACATAAACAACACTTAATATTTTTTAATTTTGCAAAGGAATGCTATATCAACAGAAAATAGAATTACTGGATTTTCTTGAAAGCTTTGTTTCGGAAAACAAAAAAAGCCTATTTCAAAGGATAATTGAGTTCAGGACCCGGTACATCACAATGGTACTTGAAGACATTTACCAACCTCACAATGCAAGTGCCGTCCTTCGCACCTGTGATTGTTTTGGCGTACAGGATGTTCATATTATTGAAAACAGGAACATGTACGAAGTGAACCCCGATGTTGCCCTGGGTTCCTCAAAGTGGCTCACACTTACAAAATACAACGATGGGGAAAACAATACGCTGGACACCATTAACAAACTGAAATCAAAGGGCTATTCAATAGTTGCGACCACACCGCACAAGAACGATACAAACCTCGGCCAACTTGACCTAAGTAAAAAAACCGCTTTGCTCTTCGGGACAGAGTTAAAAGGGCTTTCGAATGTTGCCCTCGAAAATGCCGATGCCTTTGTGAAAATCCCCATGGTCGGCTTTACCGAAAGTTTCAACATATCGGTTTCCGCGGCCATCATACTCCACCAACTTACCGGGAAAATGAGGGAATCAAATTATAACTGGCAACTTACGGATGAAGAAAAACTGGACATCCGGCTGGATTGGGCAAGAAATGTAGTTAAAAACCCGGATTTGGTGGAAGCAACATTTTTGGACAGAAAAACCAAATAAAAACCGTTTTGTTTTCCTGGCTTATCATTTTGGACAAAAACCCGGAACAAAATAATTGCAAATATTCAAGATTAAATCCTGTAAAATGCCGTGGGTAGAAAAAAAATTTATAATTTTACGGAATTCAAATAATCATAAAAAAATATACTTATGGGAAAAGGGGACAAAAAAACGAAACGAGGCAAAATCATTATGGGCAGTTCGGGCGTGAAAAGGCGCAGGAAAAAAGGGAATAGTTATGTTGCCCCTCCGAAGCCTGCAAAAAAGGAAGTGAAGGAAGAGGAAATGGTTGCCAAAAAGAAAACCGTGGCCAAAAAGGCAGAAAACAAAAAACCTGCTGCAAAAAAAGCTACCACCAAAAAAACGACAACCACTAAAACAACAGCAAAAAAGACAACAGCCTCAAAAACAACCGCAAAGAAGAAAGAGGATATAGAGGAAAAAGAAACAGAGAAAAAATAGGCAGTTGGCAATAGGCAATGACAAAAAGAAGTTGACGATTTGCAGTTAGCGCAAAAACAGTAGCAGGAAATCACAGGTTTTCTGCTATTTTTTTGAACGCCTCCCCCCTTTCCTCAAAACTTGAAAACATATCATAACTGGAAGCAGCAGGCGATAAGAGACAGATTTTCCCCCGCCGGGTATTTTCTTTGATAATATTTCCCATCTCTTGAAAACCTTTAATGGGAAAACAATTCATTCCCGGATGTTTATCTTTCGAATAGATTTCTTTCAAAATACGTTTCCCGGCTTCTCCAATGAATATGATATTCCTTAAGGATCCTTCGAGCAGAAAGTCCACCAATCCCTTGTAATCAATTCCACGGTCTTTTCCCCCAAGAATCAACGTATCCACTTCTTTCAAGGTTTTAACGGCTTCGATTACCGCTTCTGGGACCGTGGCAATGGAATCATTGTAAAACCGGATCCCTTTGAATTCACCCATATATTCCAGGCGATGTGGCAAACCCTTAAAACCTTTGATCGCATCCCGGATCGCATCATTTGGCACACCCATTTTCCGGCAAACCAAAACAGCGGCCATAATGTTCATCAGGTTATGCCTGCCCGGCAATTGCTCCCTGTCTTTTAAATCAAGTAGCTGGTTTTGGTTCAGGGATATTTCACCATTTTCATTTCCAACAATCCCATTTCCTGTTTTTTGGACCATGGAGAAGGAAAGAAGATTAGTGGCAGTAACCCCTTTTTCAACTTGTTTTGAAATAAGCGGGTCATCACTATTATATATAAAGTAGTCTTCTGTGTTTTGAAAACGGGAAATATTGAACTTGGCATTTTGGTATGCCTCATAGGTTTCAAAATGATCGAGGTGCTCCTGGAAAATATTCAGCAAAACGGCATAATGGGGCGAAATGGAGATATTCTCCAACTGATGGCCCGACATCTCAAATACGATTCTCGTTTTTTCATGGATATCATCTATCATGTCAAAAGGGGGAACACCGATATTCCCAACAAGGACCACCTCATTAAAGTAGGCTGACAAAATGTGAAAAACCAAACTGGAAGTCGTGCTTTTCCCTTTGGTCCCGGTTATGCCAATGGTTTGTTTGGAGAACAACCCAAGAAAAAGCTCAGTCTGGGAAGTGACTTTTTTGGCATTTATATTTGTGGGAATGAAATGCCTTGGAATTCCGGGGGACTTAATAATCAAATCGTATTTATCCAATCCAATCAGGTACCCATCTCCGGAAATCAATTCACAAGCCCCAATACCCTGGAACTTATCCGGCAAAAAAGCTTCCTTGTTTTTATCGGCAATTGTGATCTTTGATTCAGGAATAAGCTGTCGGACCAGTTTATAGCTTGATCGTCCCTCTTTTCCAAATCCAAGGATAAGGATGCTGTTATTCCCCAGTATTTCCTTTAGTTTATCCTTCAAGGGTTTTTTGTTTTAATATGTTCAAAAATTCGCCAGATAGGCAATGATTGCTCTCAAACCCAAGCAATTCCTGCTTTAAACCACCTTCCCCATAATCATTAAAGGATTTTTGATTCTTATGGTAGTCTAAAAGCGATGGCAATTTGTTGTCACCATATTTATTAATGAAGGCAGATAAGGCAATGTTCACCTCATTGAGCGTCCCCACACACTCAAAAGGTTTCACGTCGCTTATTCCCGTAAGTTCATCCAGGTATCCCTTCAAATCCATATCCCCAAACAAATCTTTTCCAAAGATTTCAATCCGTTGCTTTTCAGAAACAAAAGGGGAAAGGATGATATTCACGAAAAGGCATTTCGGACAGGCCCCGCACCAGCTATCGGTTTTGCTCCCCACATTACAGCTTTTAAATACCGGGAAATATTTTGGGAAACCGGAAAACAATTTTGCGATCTGCAATTCCGAAAGAGGCCGTAGAAAACTAAAATAATTCAATTCCGGTGAAATATATTCTTTCACGTACCATCTGAAATCTTCCTCAAACTCAAAAGACTTTGAATATTGGTGGTTTACCCCGGATTCCATTTCGGTGGCTTCGTTGGCACTTGCTTCATTTGAGAGGGCAATATGCTTAAACCCTCCAAGTGTGGCCGTGATCAAACCCACAAAAGCAAGCATGGCCGAAAAAGGGGTGTGGCCGTTGAGGAAGCCTTTGTCGTTCAGTTCCAGTAATTTTTTATCCAAAAAACGTTGAACGCTTATAACTTTATCTTCAGGGAAACCCGCCACCTTGGTTGTTTCAATACTTGCACCACGCGGGTTCAGGATAAAAGGGACGACCTCAAAATGTTCTTTCAACAATTCCAGGGTCACAACAGAATCCTTTCCACCGCCAATAGGGACAAGTACTTTGTTGTTTAATGGGAAATCGAAACTCTTCAATTTTTTCGATGAAGTACTTTTAAGATTGACAAAACCATCCAGGTCTGTTTCAATTCCATTGAGATAGAAAAACTCGCCAAGACCATGAAAATAAAGCTTTTTCCACCAGGAAATTTGCTTTTTGCACAAGTAAAGCGGCTTGATTATCAGCTCTGGCGAACAAGTGGCTTTCCAGTAACTGATAAGTTCGATCATTCCAAGGTGGAAAAGCAGGTTATCCAGTATATTCTTATCAACGGGCCAATTCAGGAAATCCTTTTTACGGAAAACGAGCTTTGGATAAAAATGAAATTGGCCTGACAAATTGAAGTGATATCGGACTCTCAATTCCCCAGAAGTTTCCTCCCAGGAAAAATCTTCATAGGCAAACCAAACATATTTGGCCCGTAGTTGTTTATATTTAATCGTATTAGCTTGCACTACTTTATTTAAAAGGCATTATTTTTGCAATTCGGGTTTCCGTAAGAATCAGGAAACAATCTGCAAAAAAACGAAAAAAAACGCTGACAATGACTGACATAAATAACATTTTAAAAATCCACACCACGAATTTGAAACCCGCAAAAGGGAGGATCCTTATTTCAGAACCTTTTTTATTGGATTATTATTTCAAACGTTCGGTAGTATTGTTGGCAGAACATAACGATGAGGGTTCCTTTGGGCTGATCGTAAACAAACCCGTAAAAATGGGCCTGACAGACATTATAACCGACTTCCCCGTTTTTGAGGCACCGGTTTATCTCGGCGGCCCGGTGAAGACCGATAGCCTATTCTTTATCCACACACTTGGGGAACTTGTTCCCGAAAGCATGGAAATAATTGATGGCCTTTACTGGGGCGGGGATATCGAAGCCATTAAAGAGATGATTGTCATCGGACGTATCACAACTTCCCAAATCAAATTCTTCATGGGATATTCGGGTTGGGTGGCAAATCAATTGGATGG
Organism: Chlorobiota bacterium; assembly: GCA_013151015.1. Taxonomy (GTDB): domain Bacteria; phylum Bacteroidota; class Bacteroidia; order Bacteroidales; family JAADJA01; genus JAADJA01. Next base: position 54,816 of record JAADJA010000037.1, on the reverse strand, counting down.
TGAACTCAAGAAAAATTCATGGCTGGTTTCAAATACAAACGCAAAACGGATGATGCAGGACAAGATCGACGTACTTTGGGAATCGAGCCTTAAAAACCTGGGCGAGGATTTTGCTTATTGGACAAATTTCCCGGAAGATCCGGCGATGAATTAGCTTCTGCAATTGTTTCAACCCATTCCAGCTTGTCTATAATCCCCTCAAATTTCTGACGCTCTTCATTTGACAAAAATTGAAAATCATCGATACGATCCAAATCTGAAAGTTCAGGTAAGATTGAATGGGAAAGTTTCAGGGATTGAACATTCTTAATAGTTTGAGACAAGACCTTTTCCGTGCCCCAATCAATATCCCGAAACAAACCCACATACAGTCTATTCATCCCCACAAGGTAATAACCTCCATCTTTTGCAGGGCCCAAAACCACATCCGAATTATCCAGTCCTGCAAAAGCCTGTTCGATTATTTCAGGTGTAAGCCCAATAATATCCGAACCGGTCAGGACCACTCTTTCAAATCCATCCAAAAAAGAATCGGCAAAGGCATTCTTCATCCTGTTGCCCACACCATCGCCACGCTGGAGAAATTTCCCAAAAAGATCGTTTTCCCAAATATCGTTGTCATCGATAAAATTGGAATAGAAAACCGCTTTGGCAAAAGGGGTCGAAATTGCAAGATCCCTGGCCTTTTCTAACAATTCCTTATAAATCAAGAATGCGGGATAATCTCCAATGCTTGCTGCAAGCCGCGATTTCACCAGTCCCTCAATGGGGTTTTTGATGAAGATTATCAATAAGTTTTTATCTTGGTCCAATGTTTTGATTTTAATTACGACTTCTTCGCTTTTCTGCTTTCATCTTTTCAACAGTATTTCTTCCAAGCTCGATTTAACCTCAAGCGTGGGTTTTGTGCCAACAATAAAATCCTCGACCTCACCATCCCTGAACAAAATGATGGTTGGCAAGTCCCTGACCCCAAGTCCATCCTTGATGTCGGGGTATTCATCCACATCAAGGAAGCAGAATTTAATCCTTCCTTTAAATTCGCGCGCCAGTTTATCGATGCCTGGAGCAATAATATGACAAGGGCCGCACCAACTTGCGCCAAACTCGAGGAATACGGGAATGGGGCTCTGCAATACTTCTGATTCAAAATTATCCCTTCGGATGTCGATCAGTTTTGTTTTAGGGCTTGTAATTTCCATAGTAGCATTTTTCATCGGCAAACCCATTTCCAAAACCAATGCCAAAGGAAGCTTACACACTCAAAGCAATCTTAAACAGCACCTTACATATTTTCAACAATAAATAGAACAAATTAATCCACCATGCTTCCTCCCAAATAACAATTGGCTGCCCAAAATAATGGGAGATTATTTTTTACGCACAATCCCGAGTTTTTTCATCCTCGCCTCAAGGGTCGTGGCCTTCATGTCCAGCACTTTCGCAGCCCCTTGCTCCCCACTTACCCGCCAAGCTGTCATTTCTAAAATTTCAAGAATATGCTCTTTTTCGTGATCCCTCAAAGCCAAACTTTTATGACCAATTCGGGATGGTGACGATGAAGGCATCCAATCCCCAAGTTCTAATTGATCGCCCTGTGAAATGATCGTTCCCCTTTCGATAATGTTTTCCAGTTCCCTTATATTTCCCGGCCAGTCATAAGTCTTTAAGGCATTGATTGCCCGTTGTGGGACAATGCGAATGTTTTTGCCGTTTTTCAAGGCATATTTCTTCACAAAATGATTCACCAAAATGGGGATATCATCCCTCCTTTTCCTCAAGGGGGGAATGGTGATGGGGAAAACATTTAGACGATAATATAGATCGGACCTGAATTTTTTTTCATCAATGGCCTCCTCCAATTTAACATTGGTAGCGGCAATTATGCGTACGTCCACTTTCATGGTCTGTGAGCTTCCAAGTCGCTCAAACTCGCCCTCCTGCAGAACCCTCAGTAACTTAGTCTGCAATTCAAGTGGCAGGTCACCGATCTCGTCAAGGAACAATGTCCCTTTATTGGCCAGTTCAAATCGCCCTATCTTGCGGGAATGTGCCCCGGTAAAGGCCCCTTTCTCGTGTCCGAACAATTCGCTTTCGATCAGATTGGCCGGGAGGGTGGCGCAATTCACTTTTACCAAAGGCCTGTGCCGTCTCTTGCTGATATTGTGCACAGCCCGGGCCAGCAACTCTTTCCCCGTACCTGTTTCGCCAAGTATCAAAACAGAAGCCTCCGTTGAAGCCACCTGCTGCACCTGGTTCAAAACTTCGTTGAATTCCTTGCTTTTGCTGATTATTTCCTCAAAATTGTGATCGGTCTTTATTTCGTCCTGCAAATAAACATTTTCGGCTTCCAGTTGGTTTTTCAGGTGCTTCACTTCCTGCAATGCTTTTCTCAGGTCGTCATCTGCTTTTTTCCTGTCGGTGATATCGATACTGTATTCAATTATATTTTCGATTTCGCCATTGGAATTATGAATAGGGTAAGCATGGACTTCAAAATAGGCCTCATTTCCATCCATATCTTTATGGATATGCTCCACAGTATAGGGCTTGTCAGTCCGTTTGATCTCTTCCACCGGACAAATATGGTTCTTGCCATCACATGGCTTATCAGATGCATGCGTGAGTTCATGACAAGTAATCCGACCTTTGAAATTATTAAAACCCGAAGCCTTATTTGCCAGGATTATATTGTAATTTTTTGCATCAATTACATAAAATGGATGGGTAAGGGAATTAATGGTATCGTTCAATAATTTATTCCGGGCACGGATACTCTTTTCGGCCTTCACCCTTTTGGAAATATCGAGGGCGACACTTACGGAATACTCTTTTCCCTGAAATTTAACAAAATTCGATTTTATCAATACCGGAAAAATTTCACCGCTTTTCCTTTTGTGGGAAGTTTCGATATTCACCACTTTTTCTGTTCGGATTTTCCCCCATAACCCATTCCAATCCTTCCCGGACAGATCGGGACAAATATCGAGGAAGGACATGGAGGTAAGCTCTTCGACAGAAAACCCAAGCCGCTTGCTCGCCGTTGCATTTGCAAATTCCATATCGCCTTTTGAATCAATCCAAAAAACAGCCCCTGGAAGGTTTTCAATCGTAAAACCGGCAAGTTCCAAAAACTTTGAAGACAGTATTCCTCTGGTCATTATCTATCAATGCTTGATTATAATCACAAATTTAGTAATTTTCCGTTGATGTGTCGCAGGAATCTTTAAAACATTACAGTCATTTTGAAAAACGCATATCAACCGGATAATGTCCACGGATTTACACTTCCATGCCAAAACCAGTCGGGTTTCCATCGCTGCAAATGGCCGGCTTCAACCCAACTGGTTTTTACAAGTCCAATGCGCCCTGGCAACTGGAACCTTCACCGGCGGTACAACCAAAACAATGCTGCCCGATAACGATTTCCCTGTTGGAAAGTTTTTTGAAATCAAAATCCGTGATATGTTGGGAAGCGGATTTTTCGACCAGTAAATCAAGTTGTTGGTTAAAATCGCAATCGTAAATGTAGCCCCGCCAATCAATGGACAAAGTGTCGCGGCACATCACGGTCATGGCCGCCGATGGATTAAAACTATCGATCAGTTTTTGCATGTATTCTTCATATTTGCCCTGCCGGATAAGGAATTTCAGGAAACGGTTGATGGGCATATTGGTAATTGTGTATAACTGGTCGAACACGATTTCGTGATTGTCCCACAATTGCTTTTTGTAATCCAGCTCCAGTTGTACCTGTCCGCCGGGAAGTGCATCCCCGCCCGGATTATAAACCAGGTGCAACTTCAGGTCGGAACCTTGCTGTCCATAACCAACTTTATTCAGTTTTTTCAAAGCGGCAATGGATCTTTCAAACACGCCCCTGCCCCTTTGACTGTCCACATTTTCTTCTGTATAGCAAGGCATGGACGAAATGACGGTCAGTTTGTGTTTTGCGTAAAAATCGGGCAAATCAAAATATTGCTCACTTTCGTTGATGATGGTGAGGTTGCTGCGCACAATGATTTCAATGTCGGCAAAACGTTCACGGATTTTTTCGATGAACCACCTGAAATGAGGGTTGTACTCCGGTGCACCGCCCGTAAGGTCAATGGTCACAAAAGGGCCGTTCCCAATTGCTTCGATACATTCGAGCATGGTTTCACGGGTCATAATCTCGGTACGGTTGGGCCCGGCATCCACATGGCAATGTTTGCATGTCTGGTTGCACATGCGGCCCATATTTATCTGAAAGATGCTTATTTCCCAAGGCTTTAAAGGATGTAACCCTATTTCCTGTAATTTATCTTTAAAGCGTGTGGTTTCTTTTACCCTGTTTTCGAGGATGTTCACCTGAACCCCTTCGAATGAAAAATCGGTTTCTGATCTTACTTTGGTTGTGATTATGTTGTTATCCATTTTGTCTTTGTTAATATTTCGGTACTCTGCACCTAATGAAATTTTAATAATTTTTCTACAAATATTATCGGTGCTCTGCACCTTTATTGGATTCTGAATAATTAACCGGTTTTTTTTGTAGTTTGCAAACTGTACTTTATTCTTTATCATTCCCTATTGCAAACTGCCAATTATCATCCCATATTCTTTCCTTGAAATCTCTTTGCCGTGCTATTCAACCTGTCATCTCCCCTCCGCAATTGCCTTCTTCGATACAACAGGTTTTTTGCCTACTGCTTACTTAACAATTATAGTGTAATTGCTCTTAGAGCTTAAGCTATGTTTTGTCTTACGGCCCTAATAAACCTTCTCCCCTTTCAAGAGCCACTTGCTCCATTCGGCATCGTAAGCATGAACTTTTTCTGTTTCTTTCCCCTTTTTGTCCACTATTTTCTTATTATCGTAAACCCATTCAAAAATCCCCCCGTAAAGGTTTTTCACATTGGTATATCCGGCCTCTTTTAGTTTCTCGGCCACGATTTCGCTGCGTACACCGAGTGAACAATACACAACTATCCCGGCATCTTTGGGGATATTTTTTACCGATTTCATTTTAAACTCATTGAAACCCACCAACTCGGCACCTTCTAAATGGCTTACCTTATATTCACCAGGTTCGCGGGCATCCAAAAGAACAATAGTTGAATCCGTTTTCATCTCTTCCGAAAGCTCTTCAGGCGTTATCAAAGGGATTGTATTTTTATACATGGCCTTCAAATCCTTGTCATAGTTTTCGGGTTTTTGGCCAAAAGTTGTAATTATCATCAATCCAAGTGCTATTGTTAAAATTAGTTGTTTCATAAGTTTAGTTTCAAACCATATAAGGCATAAAAGCGCATATAAGTGTTAATAACAGAAATTAATTCCAATAATAAAACGAAATAATAAATCCATTTTTCATTCGCTGGATTTCATTCTTTTTTCCAAAGACAATCCCAAATTCTGCACTTATCCGTGAAGTCCGTGCGCTACATCTTAAGCGGATAAATCTCCTGTCCGAAAAACCCTTTGGGAAAATTCTCATCGCCATCAAAGCCGAGTTCAATATCCCGACCATCGTAAGGGATATAATCTTTTCCAAAAAGATAATCCCAAGAACTGAGGCTAATCCCAAAATTCACCCCATACTTTTCCGGCAATTCCTTGGAATGATGCCAGATGTGCATTTCGGGATTGTTAAAAACATATTTTAATGGCCCCAGGTTCAATTTGAAATTGGAATGGTTGAAATGACCGATGGCGATAGCGATTAAATCGATCATAAAAAAATCGATCAAGCCAAAACCTATCATCCCCAATGGAATATACTGAATGGATTTGTAAATCAGGTTTTCCATCCAATGGTAACGCAAATGGGCCGCAAACCCCATCTGTTTCACACTATGGTGTACCTTGTGGAATTCCCACAAGAACGAACTACGGTGCAACAAACGATGTATGTTCCATTGGATAAAATCCTTCAGGACAAACAAGATGGCAAGCTGGACAACTGCGGGCAAGGCCGCTATTGAAACCGCAACCATATTGGTAATCCCAAAAAGCCCAAGGAAATCGCCAAACAATTCAACAAATACATTTGAGAGGGCATTGTACCCGATCAAGGAGAAAATGAAGAAATTAAAAAACATATAGAATGCGTCCAACCAAAAATCCTGACGGATTTTGGGCTGGTCTTTCCTCCAGGGTTTTATCAATTCAAGGCCATAAAAGAACAAGGACAAAACAATCAATATCCAAAAATAGCTGTGCCATTGGGGATGTGTGATTTCATTGACCAAATAGTTGAAATACCCAGTGAAGGAATTACTGATTATCTGAATGTATTTTTCCATTGATGTTTTTTGATGTTACCACCTTAGTTATAAATAGGCAAATATAATATCTTATTTTTCAACCACTTCATTGAATGCTTGAATGATTCAAGGTTGGAATGCTTTAATGTTTGCAATGTAAAACATCAAAAACCCGTGTAATCCTAACCTGAATAAATCACAAAAGACAAAGAACAAATTACAATTTTCAAACCTGTCCAACAGTCCGGGCAGATAAATATCAAATTTTCAAATAATAAACCTCAGTCCGAGGTTCATCGTATATCCTGCCCCTCCATTCTTAGACGTAAAAAAATACGTTCCTGACAGTTCAAGGTTAAAATTATGCGTGATTTGGTATTTTGCACCCAAACCGGTCTGTGCATAATCCGAAATCATATCGAAAGGGTTGACCGTATAATTTGATTCTGTGGCCCAATCATATTCGAGGCTTTCCTCAAGCTGCAACCTTGGGGAATATTGGATTTGGAAGTATAAAGTTGATTTGGTTGTAGGGAACCAACTGGCGAATAAACTTATGGGCAAATCAACATGAGTGTTTGTTTTGGAACCTGTTTTCTTAAACCTGAAAAGCAAATCAAATTCCGTGAAAATCTGCCAGCTCGAACCAAAGGTCTTGTCAAAATAAAATTGGTTCCACCATGTGTACATATGATAATCCATCCAAGGGTAATCGCTCAGTTCCTCAATGGATTCCAAATCTTTTGCAATGGGTATCCAAAAAGCGCTTTGCACGGAAAAATTGGAAACACTCTTTATGGGCTGAAATTTTATTTTCGGGCCAATGGAAGTTAGCGCAGCTCGGGAATAAGGTGTTGTTTTAAAACCGAAAACCTTAAAAGGGCTTCCCTTTACACTGTCGACATATACGGCTTTCACATTCAAATCGAAACCCACATTTACCCTCGCCGTCTTGCTCACACCGTACAGGACATAAAACATTCCCCCATAATAGGTGCTGCGGCCTTCTTCTTGTACCTTTTCGCGGTCAGCGTTTCGGTAGGCTGTTTGGGTATAAATATTATTGAACAACTGCACCTCTGCCCCCCCCTTTTTCAAAAGTTTGGAAGGGGTATAGGTAAAAATATTGGAGACAACCGGAGCAACAGGGACCTCTTTTGAAATTTCTTGCAGCCCCGGTTTTGGCTCAACTTTTATTTCATTTAATGTCCAGTCATAATCATAATAACTGGGCGTAACACTACTGGCAATGGGTTTGTTCCGGTAGGAATTAATATATTCGATCACAGAAGCATGATCCATTAAAAAATCATCTTTGTACCATTTGAAAATCTCCGACAATTTCAACGACCCTCCATCAAAACGGACAAAGTCATTATTGTTCAAGGCCATCTTGGCCTGCTTGTCCATTTGAGAATCCAATTTATCGGGCATATAGGCAAAATTGGTGATGGGCGGGCAACTGACCGCACCACACACCAACACAAAATGGAATCGGGGATCTTTATAAACCGGGCGAAGGATTTCGTTTTCGATTTGGTTCAGGGTCAGTTTATCACCGGCAACATCAAATTTATTGACATCAAAAAAGCCATTGACTTCCATGGGCGAACCAACTGGATAATTATCGACGACCTGGGCTATCACAAGCATATTATAGGCATTTATATAAAAAGCCTTGTTATGTGGGCCAATTTCATCGGTCATTGGGAATTCAGCGATTTCCCTACGGATTTTCCCCAACATTGAAGGTGTTTCAACAATTTCGGCATATTTCACTTTCCCATCAACTACAAATGTTTTCATGAAATTATCCACATCCTGAAAATAAGGGTTTTGGGAAGTAGCGGAATTGGAAAGCACTGCGAATAGAAATATTATCAGGATACTTAAAAAGGTTTTTTTCATTCTATTGTTTTTTACGGTTGATTTTTGGGCATGGCCTTTTTCAAACCCAATGCCAAAAAGTGAAAATAAAAACCCAAAGAGCAAAACACAAAAAGCAAACAAATTCCATATCCCCATGTTTCAAACAGAAAAGCCCTTATAGTTTGCCACTTACATCCCCCATTTTGGAAAAGAATGGTTTTCGGAGCAGTTCAAAAACATTCTTGATTATATTAAACCACAAAAGGCCGTACTTTGTTTTAGGTGAACGCTAAATTTACGTTCACGATATTTTAGGAATCCCTTATGGAAATAATGGTTAATTTCGCAAAAAGAAAAACAATCCGTTCGTGAAAAACAACCTTAACAAACGCAAGATTTTCAACGACCCGGTTTACGGTTTCATCAATATCCCCGACGAGTTGATTTTCGATATTGTCGAACACCCCTATTTCCAGCGTTTGCGAAGGATAAAGCAGTTGGGGCTTACCCATTTGGTTTACCCCGGGGCATTGCACACACGTTTCCACCATTCGCTTGGTGCCATGCACCTGATGAACGAGACTTTGAACGTTTTAAACTCAAAGGGGATCGAGCTTACGGACGATGAAGTCCAGGGTGCGCTTTTGGCGATCCTTTTGCACGATGTTGGGCACGGGCCATTTTCGCATACGCTTGAAAAATCAATCATCAGCAATGTTGAACATGAGGAAGTTTCATTGTTGTTCATGAAAAAATTCAATAGCATTTTTCCCGGACAACTTGAAATGGGGATTGAAATTTTTACGAACAAGCACCCAAAAAAGTTCCTGCACCAGCTTGTTTCCAGCCAGTTGGACATGGACCGCCTGGATTACCTTACCCGCGACAGTTTTTTCACGGGTGTTTCTGAAGGGATTATCGGGACGGAAAGGATCATTAAAATGCTGGATGTCGCAGATGGAAACCTTGTGGCTGAATCAAAGGGGATTTATTCGCTCGAAAAATTCATCGTTTCGCGCAGGTTGATGTACTGGCAGGTATATCTCCACAAAACCGTTTTGGCAGCGGAATATATGCTGATGCACATTTTAAAACGGGCGAAACACCTTGCCCAAAACGGTGAAGAATTATTCGCGTCACCTGCACTTGGTTTTTTCCTTTACAATACCATAAGCGGAGGGGATGTGATTTCCGACCCGGATGTTTTGGAGAATTATGCCAAGCTGGACGATTACGATATTCTGTCGGCCATAAAAGTCTGGACTTCGCACCCTGACCTTGTCCTATCGGAATTGAGCAAAAGCCTTATCAACAGGAAACTTTTCAAATGTGAAATCCAGCCAAAGCCCTTTGAGTATTTCCATATCGAAAAGCTGAAAGGGAAAATCCAAAGCAAATTCAAACTGACTTCCGAAGAGCTGGATTATTTCTTTTACAACGACACCACTTCCAATTTTGCCTACAACCTAAAAACCGATAATATAAATATCTTGTTTAAATCAGGGAAAGTAACCGACATTGTGGAAGCATCCGACCAGTTGAACATTTCGGTTTTGTCGAAACCCGTTACCAAACATTTCATTTGTTATCCAAAGGGGATTGAATAAATTTGAGTAATTTTGGACTTTAATAGTTTACTGGGTAAACACAATATATGACAGAGCTGGTTATTGTTTCAGGAGCAAATGGTTCAGGAAAAACAACATTTGCAAAACCATACGTGGAACGATTAGGGTATGAATTCCTTAATGCAGATGAAATCGCTAAAAAACTTGAGGAAAAAGGGCAAAAAAATGCATTAATCAAGGCTGGCAGGATGTTTTTTCTAAAATTAAACGAATTAATCCATAAGGGACAGAGTTTTGTGATTGAAACTACTCTTTCCTGAACATATATCAATAAAGTTGCAACAAAAGCAATTTCAAGTGGTTATAAAGTCAAAGTAGTGTACATTTTTTTAGATGATCCTGAACTATGCATTGAAAGGGTAAAAACAAGAGTAGTAAAAGGAGGCCATGATGTTCCAAAAGAAGATATTGTAAGGCGATATTACAGAAGCAAATCAAACTTCTGGAACAATTTCACATCTATTGCAGACGAATGGATAATATTTTATAATGGAGGTGAGGGTTTCCAGCAAGTTGCTTTAGGAAATAGTTTAGAGTATAATATTGAAAACCCGATTCTTTTTAATATTTTTAAGACAATAAAAAACGAAGGACATGGAACAAGTGGATAAAATGAAAAATGAAAAAATCTATATTGAAATTGCTGAAATGATCAGGATCGCAAACAAAGCTGTTCAAGAAGCAAAACAGGACAACTTACGTTATGGAATACCAGAGACATTTTTCAAGAACGGCAAAATCTATTATATTTTAAAAGATGGTAATATTACGACTTCAAGGCCAAGAATATTGAAATGAATAAGCGCTAGGTTATCCTAAAAAGATTCCCTAATTAAACAAAATAAAGGCTAAAAAAATTCAAGAAACGTAAAACTGTAATGGAATTTTCAGCACAACAAATAGCAGAAGTAATCAATGGCCGTGTGGACGGCAACCCCGAGGTAAAAGTCCATTTCGTTTCAAAAATAGAAGAGGGGAAGAAGGGAACATTAAGTTTTTTGGCAAATCCAAAATACACAAAGTACATTTATTCCACAGAAGCTTCTATCGTGATCGTGAACCATGATTTTGAACCTGACCGAAAACTAAAAACTACACTAATAAGAGTTGAAGATGCCTATTCGGCCTTTGCTGCTTTACTTGAATTCTACAATAAATTCAAACTCAACAAAACAGGGGTTTCCGACAAAGCTTCGGTTTCCGAATCGGCCATGATCGGCAAGGACGTTTACATTGGTGATTTTGCGGTTGTTTCCGATAATGTAATCCTCGGCGACAATGCTAAAATTTACCCACAGGTTTATATTGGCGAAAACTCAAAAATCGGAAAAGGCACAACCCTCTTTTCAGGAAGTAAAATCTACCCGGAAACCTTCATCGGGAACAATTGCAATATCCATTCGGGTGCCGTGATCGGGAGCGATGGATTTGGTTTTGCACCCCAGGCCGACAATAATTATATGAAGATAGCCCAAATCGGAAACGTGATTATCGAGGACGATGTGGAAGTGGGCGCCAATACAACAATCGACAGGGCAACCATTGGCTCGACCATTATCAGGAAAGGTGTAAAACTGGACAACCTCATCCAGATCGCACATAATGTGGAAATAGATGAGAATACGGTAATTGCTGCCCAGACAGGAATTTCGGGCACCACAAAAGTCGGGAAGAATTGTTTGTTCGGTGGACAGGTGGGATTGGCCGGTCACCTTGTAATAGCCGACAATGTAAAGATCCAGGCCCAATCAGGGATTGGTAAAAGCATCAAAAAGGATGGCGATGTTGTTCAGGGGACGCCGGCCTTTGGGATTATGAGCTACAACAAATCCTACATCCATTTCAAAAACCTTCCTGAAATCGTTGCCCGTTTGAATGAGCTGGAAAAAAAGCTAAGTGAGGAGAAATGAACAGGTTTTTAACCTATGTCCAGTTTTTGTGATTTTTTAGACAAATATAATATCCATCAACTCTTCCTTGCTTTTTATTTCTTCTCATCTATAAAAGGATAATCCACATATCCTTCCGGCCCGTTGGTATAAAAGGTATCAACGTCCCAGGGATTCAGATCAGCCCCCTTTTCAAACCTTTCGACCAAATCGGGATTTGAGATATAGGCTTTTCCAAATGCCACCATATCGGCATGACCATTTTCAATGATTTTGTTCGCTGATCGAAAATCAAAACCACAATTTGTAATCAACAAACCTTTATAGAATTTCCTGAAATGTGGGGTAACTTCCTTTAAATACTTTTCGTATTTATGGGCGGGTTCCAAAGCCACCATTGGCTCAAGGATGTGTAGATAGGCCAAATCATATTGGTTCAGTTTGTCAATTACATATTCATAAAGCTCTACTGGATTCGAATCGAACATATCCTTAAAAATACCACTCGGCGAAAGACGGATCCCGGTCTTTTCCGGTCCAATTGCTTTGCAAACAGCGTCAACAACCTCAAACAGAAAGCGGGAACGGTTCTCGATGTTTCCCCCATATTTATCCTTTCGGATATTGGAGGCATCGTGCAAAAACTGATCGATCAAATAACCATTGGCCCCATGGATTTCAACACCATCGAAACCCGCTTCGATGGCATTCAGGGCTGCATTTTTAAAATCCTCCACAATCCCAGGAACTTCATCTGTTTCCAAAGCCCGTGGGACGACCATCTCCATATGGCCTTGTGGTGTTTTCTGTTTTCCCTCCGCTTTGATGGCAGAAGCCGAAACCGGCAGTTTTTCATCTTCCTGTAAAAGTGGATGCGATACCCGGCCAACATGCCATATCTGCATAAAAACCTTCCCTCCCTTAGCATGAACGGCCTCAGTTACCGGTTTCCATGCTTCGATTTGTTCAGGAGTATAAATCCCGGGTGTATTCATATATCCTGTTCCCTGTCGAGAAATATTGGTAGCCTCGGTTATTATCAGTCCGGCAGAAGCCCGTTGCACATAATGAGTGGCCATTATTTCGGTTGGGACATAATCGTCAGTCGCCCGTCTTCGGGTAAGCGGTGCCATTGCAACCCTGTTTTTTAATGCTAATTTACCGAGGGAAATTGAGCGCAATAAAGCAGGCTTTTTATGCAATTCCCGATATGCAATATGGCCTTGTGAACAAATTGTCATAATGTTTGTTTTTGTTCCAATTAAGGAAATAATCAAAATTTTGTTCATTTCAATATTGATTTCAAACTGATGTTTTCAATCAATGATCCCATTCAATTTTGACGTCATCGGCAAGAATTGCCCAAAGTCCCTAAGTGAAACTTTTAAAATAAGTTCGCCAGATTTGATGAAGTTGTTTTTTCTTCACCAAGGCGGGTTCTTGAGGCATAGCCATTGCTAAGGCGATAAATTTCAATGTAGTAAAAGGGAAAAAGAACAAGTTCAAATGCGGAAATTATTTTGGGGATTTCACTAAATCATTAATTGTATTAAAAAAAACAAGAAATGCCACATTATCACAAACTGGGTAAAATCCCAACAAAAAGACATATTGTATTCAGGAAACCCGATGGCGATTTGTATGCCGAACAGGTGGTTTCCACCGAAGGTTTTTCCGATCTCTATTCGGTTGTTTACCACAATTCGCCGCCCACACAGGTTTTGAAGATCGAAGAGCCCTATTCCGTTGCCCCTGAAATTTTCAACGACAAAAACATGCAAAACCGCAGTTTCAAAGGTTTTAAGGTGGAACCTGAGGACGATTACCTGCAAAGTCGGAAAGAGATTTTGGTAAACGATGATGTCCATATCAGCTTGGCCGCACCACGAAAATCAATGACAGCTTACTTCTTCAAGAACTCGGTGGCCGATGAAATGATTTTTGTCCATAAAGGGCAAGGGACATTGAAAACCATGTTTGGGAATCTGGAATTCTCTTATGGCGACCATTTAATTATCCCAAGGGGAATTACCTATCAAATGGATTTCAAAGATTCGGATAACAGATTATTTATTGTGGAATCTTTCAGTCCGATAAGGTTTCCGAAAAGATATATGAACAGGGTCGGGCAATTGCTTGAACATTCCCCTTTTTACGAACGCGACATCCGTAAACCGCAAAACATGGAAACCCATGAAGAAATGGGCGATTTCCTCGTGAAGATGAAACGAAGGGATTTGATTTTCCCTTATCATTATGCCTCACATCCTTTTGACCTTGTTGGCTGGGACGGCTTCCATTATCCATATGCACTTTCCATCCATGATTTTGAACCGCTGACCGGGCGCATCCATCAACCACCGCCCATCCACCAGACTTTTGAAGCGGCAGGATTTGTCACGTGTGCTTTTGTCCCAAGGTTATACGACTATCATCCCGATGCCATTCCGGCACCCTACCACCACAGCAACGTGGATGCCGATGAGGTTTTGTACTATGTGGATGGTGATTTTATGAGCCGTAACGATATCGAAAAAGGGCAGATCACATTGCATCCAATTGGTGTAGCTCATGGGCCACATCCCGGAGCAATTGAACGCAGCATCGGAAAAAAGGAGACGAAAGAGCTGGCCGTTATGGTGGATACATTCAAGCCTTTGCACATTACTAAATACGGTGCGGGGATTGAAGTTGAGGATTATTGGAAATCATGGATACTGGACTAATAAGTTACGGGTTACAAGTTATGAGTTATGGGTTTTATATATTTGTAATATCCAAAATCCCTTTAACCTTCTAACACCTAACGCATAACTATCTAACTTTTAACTTCCAATTTACCTCCATCTAACTTTTTAATATTTAAACCATTAATTTAAAAAAACAACACAATACCTACAAACATGAGCAATTCATTTTTACCGATCTTCGGAACTGATTTCGTAGAATTTTATGTGGGCAACGCCAAGCAGGCAGCCTATTTTTATCAAACAGCTTTTGGGTTTCAGCCATTGGCATATAGTGGCTTGGAAACAGGCGACAAAGAAAAATCTTCCTATGTCCTTCGTCAGGGAAAAGCAACACTCGTACTCACCGCAGCCCTTTCACCAGACTCTTATGTTGGCGAACACCAGAAAAAACATGGCGATGGTATTAAGTTTATCGCTTTATGGGTAGAAGATGCCAGGAAGGCTTTTGAAGAAACGACCAAACGAGGTGCAAAACCTTATCTGAAACCAACAGTTTTGAATGATGAAAACGGCGAAGTGGTAAAATCCGGGATTTACACCTATGGTGAAACAGTCCATCTTTTTATCGAAAGGAAAAATTACAAAGGAACATTTATGCCGGGCTTTGTTGATTGGAACCCGGAATATAAACCGGAAGAGTTGGGATTTAAGTATGTTGACCACCTGGTTGGAAATGTGGGCTGGAACGAAATGGACAAGACCGCACAATTCTATTATGATGTGATGGGCTTCAAAAAATTCGCTTCTTTTGATGACACAGATATTTCAACGGAATATACAGCATTGCAATCCACCGTTGTGGCCAATGAAAACGAAAGGATCAAATTCCCGATAAATGAGCCGGCCAAAGGCTTAAAGAAATCGCAAATAGAGGAATACATTGATTTTTATGGAGGGCCGGGCGGACAACATATCGCCCTGGCAACGGATGATATAATCCATACGGTTTCCGAATTGAAAAAACGCGGGGTCGAGTTCTTATATGTTCCCGATGATTATTACGATTCTGTTTCCGAAAGGGTCGGGAAAATAGATGAGGATTTACAGGTTCTAAAAAGCCTCGGAATCCTTGTTGACAAAGACGACAAAGGTTATTTATTGCAGATTTTCACCAAACCCGTTGAGGACCGTCCGACATTTTTCTTTGAAATCATCCAACGAAAAGGAGGGGAATCCTTCGGAAAAGGGAATTTCAAGGCTTTGTTTGTTTCCATTGAGAAAGAGCAGGAAAGAAGGGGGACCTTGTAGATTGAATCACTTATGAGGTCATTGCGATGAACCATCTGATAAAGATAATGCCGGCGTTCAAAAGCAATCTGTGTTATATATATATTTCTAAGCAGGATTAATACAGATTGCCTCGAAACCCCCAAACACAATCCAGCCTATCAGTTTCTCGCAGGGACGTTTATTATATAACAACAACAATCATATTAAGAATGACAAAAATAAGAGCAAACAACCCAGAATTAAAATCATGGTTAAACGTCGATAAAAACAGCGACTTCCCGATCCAAAACATCCCATTTGGGGTTTTTAAGGGAAAAAATGGGAATACGAGATGTGCCACACGGATCGGTGATAATGTAATTGATCTTTATGCCCTGGCAAAATTGGATTATTTTAAGGAAACAGGAATCGAAATTGAAGTTTTCAATAATAATGTCCTGAATGATTTCATGGCACTTGGCAAACCGATCTGGAGAAAAACAAGGGACAGGATTTCAGAAATATTCGAAGAAAACAATCCTGAGTTGCGGGAAAACAACAAACATAAAGCAGAAATCATTTTCAAGTTTTCCGAAGTTGAAATGGTGATGCCCGTCCATGTTGGGGATTACACCGATTTTTATTCGAGTGAAGGCCATGCCACAAATGTGGGCACCATGTTCCGCGACCCGGCAAACGCACTTTTCCCCAACTGGAAACACCTTCCGGTGGGATATCACGGAAGGAGCTCTTCCATTGTGGTTTCCGGGACAAACATCCACCGCCCCAAAGGACAAACAAGGCCCAATGATGCGGACGAACCAGTATTTGGCCCGTCACGGCTTTTTGATTTTGAACTGGAGATGGCCTTTGTCACCGGAAAAGAAACAAAATTGGGCGAAAGCATCACAACGGCAAATGCCGAAGACTATATTTTTGGGATGGTCATTTTCAACGACCTTTCCGCAAGGGATATCCAGAAATGGGAATATGTGCCTCTGGGCCCTTTCCTAAGCAAAAACTTTGGTTCGGTCATTTCCCCATGGATCGTAACATTGGATGCACTGCAACCTTTCCGTGTAAAAGGCGAAACCCAAAACCCCGAAGTTTTACCTTATTTAAAATTTGAAGGGGACAAAAATATCGACATCAACCTTGAGGTTTACCTGCAACCAGAAGGCGGACAGGAGTACAGACTTTGCCAATCGAATTACAAATACATGTACTGGAACATGAACCAGCAATTGGCACATCAAACGGTAAACGGCTGCAATATCAACGTGGGCGACATGTACGCCTCGGGGACAATCAGTGGCCCAACACCCGATTCATATGGCTCGATGCTGGAACTATCATGGGGCGGGAAAAAACCTATCACTTTGCCCGATGGGACCGAAAGGAAATTCGTCAACGATAACGATACCCTCATTATGAAAGCGTATGCGGAAAAGGATGGCGTTCGTGTGGGATTTGGGGAAAGCAGGACAAAGGTTTTGCCAGCAATTTAACGTTTTGAACACAGAGACACTAAGGTACAAAAGCTATGTAAGCAATGAGGCACCACGCTTATCATACAGTTAACAAATAAATTAACATGGGCGCTTAATTCATATAATGAAAAAATTGGTCAATCAACTTTTTTTGTAACTTTGTAACATACCGGAAATTAGTAGGTTTTATGGAATTGTTGTGAGAATGTTTTTTGATGACCATAATCCGCCACATTTCCATATTGAATATCAAGATTTTGAAGCGGCAGTATATATTGATGATGGCATAATTAAAGGTGAAATGCCGAGAAGAGCCTTGAAACTTGTGTTTGAATGGCTTGACTTGCATAAAGATGAATTATTGGAAAACTGGGATTTGATAAGTAAATCCGGTGAGTTTAAAAAAATAGAACCTTTAACATGATTTTTTTTGTAAAGATGAAATTATTAAAAATTATTGAAGCAAATTATTTAGACCATTATAGAATTGAATTATCTTTCAATGATGGGATTAAAGCCGTAGTGGATTTAAAAAACAAGGTCTTTAATGACCATAGAAAAGTTTTTAGGGCACTTAAGGATGTTTCCTATTTTAAAAAATTCACAAAAAACAGGTGGACAATAGAATGGGATAATGGTATTGATCTGGCCCCTGAATACCTTTATGACCTCGCTATGGAACAAAACAAAAAGTCGTTTGACAAAGAAAATCCGGTTCTCACCTAAACATCACTAAGCAAACAAAAAATCTGCAATTATTAAGGTCTTACTAAATCCAACTTGTTTATCTCAATCGATTAAATAAATTCCATGCTAAAATTCGACCCAAAAAAAACACCAATCCCAAAACTTCATCATTTGTTGTTGGGTTCAGTGGCACCACGGCCCATTGCCTTTGCAAGCACAATTGACCGGGAAGGAAACCCCAACCTCTCCCCTTTCAGCTTCTACAATGCCTTCGGGGTGAACCCGACCACTTTGATTTTTTCACCATCACGAAGGGGAAGGGACAACACCACAAAACATACGTACGACAATATCAAGGAAATCCCCGAGGTTGTTATCAATGCAGTGAACTACAACTTGGTGCAACAGGCCAGCCTTTCAAGCACGGAATATCCACAAGGTGTAAATGAATTCATCAAATCGGGATTGACAGCTATGGCTTCGGAAACGATCCGGCCCTACAGGGTAAAGGAATCGCCGGTGCAATTTGAGTGCAAGGTTCGGGAAGTGATAGAAACCGGAACGGATGGCGGTGCGGGAAACCTAATTATTTGTGAAATCATGATGATCCATTTGGATGAGAAAATCCTTGATCCTTCGGGAAATATCGATCCCCATAAAATCGACCTTGTGGGAAGAATGGGCGGGGATTATTATTGCCGTACTTCGGGCGATAACGTTTTTACCGTTGAAAAACCTTTACAAAGGTTGGGCATCGGGATCGACCAGCTCCCCGACAAAATCAAGTTCAGCAAATATTTGAGCGGAAACGATCTGGGGAAATTGGGGAACATTGAATCACTTCCCAACAAAGAAGAAATCCGAAAAGCATTTGACTCAAATGAATTCAGCAAAAAGCTGGATGGTTTTTCACAATCCCGGAATCAAGAAAAGGAGATTCATTTATTTGCAAAGGAATTATTGGAATCAGGAAGGGTTTTTGAAGCACTTTGTGTTTTGATGGAGGGGGATTGACTTTCCGCAATCGGAACAACCGGAAACGGGGATCGACCTACCAGTGTTGGAACGACCTGGAAGCGTCAAGCGAGGACAATCAAACAAATTTTCCATTTTTTTTGTGATAAATCAAACCAAAAAAGCGTGGATGCTTTTTGCATAGTAGATGATTTAAGCCTTTTCCGGCTTTTTCATTTTCCACCTTTTGTGCGACCACAGCCAGTTTTCAGGTTGCTTGCGCACAACGTCTTCAAGTTTTTTCGCAAACCGCCTTGTGATTTCCCCATCTTCCAACCCCTTTGGCTCTTCGACCAAAACAGAAAGATAAATTTCATAATACCCACGTTTCACCCTTTTCATATCAGCATACAAGACCGGCATATTATAGCTTTTAGCATACAGTTCAGGGCCATGCAGAAAAGCGGTTTCCCTACCGAGAAAATCGACCCAATAGGATTTTCGTGCATTTGATGGGCTTTGGTCGGCCACAAGGAAATAAGCCGTTTGCCTGTCTTCGTATTTTTTAAAAGTAGCCGCAGTTCTATAAAACGAGACCATTTCGATGCCCGTGCGTTCCCGGTTCTTCTTTATCACCCTGTCCATCCTTTTGTTGGAAAGGGGCTTGTAAAAAACGGCCACGTCACAATCTATCTGCAAAGGGATCGAAAGCCCTCCCCATTCCCAATTATTATAATGCGAGGCGGTAACGATGAAACTCTGCCCCCTCTTCAAAAATGGATCAAGCAGTTCAGGGTTCATAAAACGATGCCTTTGTACCACCTGCTTTCGCGTTAGGGAAAACCCTTTCAATGTCTCCACCATAACATCCGAGAGGTTTCGGTAACTCAGCCTTGCTATCCGCTTCAACTCATTTTCAGACTGCCCGGGAAAACTGTTCCGCAGGTTATCATACACTACCTCTTTCCTGTACCCAACAATCCTGTACAATATAAAACCCAGGATATTGGAAATCAGGTACAGGACAAAAAAGGGGGTTATTGCTATGATAAAAACGAAAAGATGAACAACAGCAGTTACAAGAAAATCCATTTCAAAAATTTAATGATCTATGAAAAGTGGCAAATATATAAAAATATGAACTTTGTTTTTTTGATTTTAAGGATATATGGGTTTTCCATTTCCATTGGTGGTCACGATCTGCGAGAATGCCCGTTC
Source organism: Chlorobiota bacterium (assembly GCA_013151015.1). Taxonomy (GTDB): domain Bacteria; phylum Bacteroidota; class Bacteroidia; order Bacteroidales; family JAADJA01; genus JAADJA01. The sequence continues at coordinate 34,874 of JAADJA010000037.1, read as the reverse complement.
ACAAATTGCAAATATCCATAGCAGTTACCGGTCTGGGTTCTTATGCTTTTCAAACTCAGAAAGAAGCTTGTTGGTTTGGGCATTTAGTTTCTTTTTGAAGAATACAGTCCAGCCTGTCAATGTACCCTGAAAGCCCAGGGTCTGTTTCGACCAGGCATATAGATTGAAATGGTCGGTGTGCTTTATTATTTTCCCGTCCCTAAACTCAAATTCCGTATTGATTTTATTGTGGACTTTCCTACCGGTTTTCCTAAAAACGTAATGTGCTTCCCAATGGGCAATTCCCTTTTTTTCGTTTGCTTCCATTTTGAAAGTTTCAACCACAAAGTCTTTCCCTCTCTGGCTTTCACACAACATGCGCCACATGTTCCTTGCCTTGTCACCTTTCAAAATACCGAAGGCAGGGTCTTCAAAAACAATATCATCGTGATAGCAACCGGCCATTGTTTCGGCATCCAGATTGGCAAAGGCACTGTAAAATGTTTCGATTAGTTTTTGCATGATTTAGGTAGTTTGATCTATTTCTCCACCTTCGGCATTACAGGGTATTGCTTCATAATAGCGGCCACTGCCATCTGGATGCGCTTTTCCCTGCCTTTTGGGTCTTCCTTAATGGTATTGCTGCCTATCCCTTCCCAAATTAGTTTTTCTTTGGTTTTATCGTACACATCGCAAACCAGTGTTCCAATATGATAATCATAAGTGCTGATGGTGGTTGTCCCGTAGGAAGGCCCCCATCCATAACCCGGGCCGTAACCGTAATAGCCACCGTAATATCCTCCATAACCTCCATTTGTGTTGGCCATGGTTTCGGTTTTTTTCTGGATAACGATAAAAAGGGTCACCACTAAATCGCCTCCGGACTCAACATAGGTCAGGCCCCGGCTATTGAATTCGCTATTAAATGCTTTTTCAATACGCTTTTTGTCGAGGTCATTTAAGAGTTGGTCGCTCTCTTTTGCCCAGCCATAATACTCGAAAGTCTTGTATTGCGTAAAATCAACTGATTTGTCATAATCGGCAGAAACTTTAATGCCACCGCATGAACTTGTAAGGAATACCAGGATCCCTATTCCAAAAAGACTGATTATTGTTTTGTAATTCATAACATGAAATTTTTAATTGTTTTTATATCTCTTCCTTTTTAGTGATTCAAGGAGACATTATTCAATGAACGAAGGCTTAAAAGGTTCAATATTGGAAAATGTACATTCTTCTCGAATTGGAAGTGGAACGTTTTCAAGAAACCCTATAAACCGAACTGTAAAACTAATAAAAAATGTGGATATTGCAATTGGCTTAATTGTGTAATTTTGCGGTAAATAATTTCCGAAAATGATTGAAAAAACAATAGCCGAAAAAGCAGCCGAAGCGGTAAATGCTTTGTACCATGCAAATATTGCAGCCGAAGATTTTCAGATTGAGAAAACAAACCCGGAGTTTGAAGGGGATTACACGCTCGTGGTATTTCCACTTGCCCGTTTTTCCAAAAAACCGCCTCCCGATACGGCGAAAGAAATGGGTGAATACCTCGTGGGGCAAATGGATGAATTATCTGGTTTTTCGGTCGTGAAAGGCTTTTTGAACCTATCGGTAATCGAAAGCTATTGGGTTGACCTGTTTTTGAAAATCATACAGGAAGGAAATTATGGTTTTGCAAAAGAGACGGAGAAACAGCCTTTCGTAATCGAGTATTCTTCGCCCAACACCAATAAGCCCCTACACCTCGGGCATATACGGAACAACCTGCTGGGCTATTCCATTGCGGAGATACTGAAAGCCAATGGAAAGAACGTCGTAAAAATAAACCTGATAAACGACCGGGGCATCCATATCTGTAAATCGATGCTGGCATGGCAAAAGTGGGGCGAGGGCGAAACACCTGAATCCTCGGGATTAAAGGGCGACCACCTGATCGGGAAGTATTATGTGCTTTTCGATCAAATGCACAAAACCGAAATCAAAGAAATGGTGCACCGGGGTTTTACCGAAAAAGATGCGATTAACGAAGCCCCGTTGATGCAGGAGGCCAGGGAAATGTTGAGGAAATGGGAGAATGCCGATGCCGATGTTTTGGACATCTGGCGCTTGATGAATTCGTGGGTTTACGAGGGTTTTAACGAAACCTATAAACGGCTTGGTGTTGATTTCGACAAAACCAATTACGAATCGCAAACCTATTTGCAGGGAAAAGAAATTGTGGAGGAAGGACTCGAAAAAGGGGTTCTTTACAAAAAGCCGGACGGTTCTGTCTGGATCGACCTGACGGATGAAGGCCTCGACCAAAAACTCCTGTTGCGCAGCGACGGGACATCCGTTTACATGACCCAGGATATCGGGACGGCGCAGCGGCGATGGGACGAGTTCCGTCCGGGGAAATTGCTGTACGTGGTGGGCAACGAGCAAATCTATCATTTTGACGTGCTGAAAAAAGTATTGAAAAAGCTGGGCCGGGATTGGGCCGGAATTATTTATCACTTGTCTTACGGAATGGTGGAGTTGCCACATGGACGGATGAAATCGAGGGAAGGGACCGTGGTGGATGCCGATGACCTTATGGACGAAATGTTCGAGACCGCCCGGAAAACAACAGAAGAGTTGGGCAAGACGGATGATTTTTCCGAAGAAGAAAAAAAATCACTTTTCCAGATGATAAGCCTCGGCGCCCTCAAATACTATATCCTGAAAGTGGACCCCAAGAAGAACATGCTTTTCAACCCGGAGGAATCCATTGACTTCAACGGGAACACAGGCCCGTTTATCCAATACACCTATGCACGGATACAGTCGGTGCTGCGGAAATCTGAAAAAAGAATAATGGATTTAACACAACATCTGGAAAAATCATCCATCCAAATTACCTCTGTCGAAAAGCAACTCATCCAAATGATAAATGGCTTTCCACAGATTGTTGCCCAGGCAGGCGAAAACTACAGCCCGGCACTCATCGCCAATTATTGTTTCGACCTGGTGAAGGAATACAACCATTATTACCAAAGCACGCCCATCCTGAAAAGGGTAGAGCCCGAAGTGGCCGGGTTCCGTTTGGTATTGAGCCACTTCACCGGCAAAATCATTAAAAAATCCATGGGACTTCTTGGGATTGATGTACCAGAGCGAATGTAATTTTTTTGTATCCGTTGGCGGATGACCTTGGGCAACCTCGACATTTTTCAATCTAGCCCCTGAACTACATCATTTTAGGGAACCTTCGCAAAAATAACATTTGTAGCGATAGAAGCTTGAATCCAGCCTTCAACCCGAAAGATTATTTTGAAATAAACAACACACACCAATTGTTTTATATTTCAGGTCGGCAAAATATCGACCTGTTTTTTTTGAAATTCCCAAGACCGCACTGAAAGTGCGGCTTATTTCAGGACAAGACAAACCTCGCTGTTGCAAGCAGGCACCTTTGGTTGAAATAATGAAAGTCTTAATTCGTCTTCCCAGGATAAACCTTCAAAGCTTCTTCGAGGCATTTCATGGAGGCTTTGAGGTCATTGGTGTTCAGCACATAACTGATACGGACTTCGTCGAGACCACGTCCTTTGGTGGCGTAAAACCCGGTGGCAGGTGCAAGCATCACGGTTTCGTTGTTATAGGCGAAATCTTCAAGCAACCATTGGCAGAACTTATCGGAATCGTCGATGGGCAGTTTGGCAACAACATAGAAAGCACCGAGAGGGTTGGGGCAAAAAGCATCCTTCATTTTGTTGATGGCCTCTACCACCACATTGCGGCGGGCAAGGTATTCCTCCAGCACTTCCACAAAATAGGAATCCGGTGTTTCGATGGCGGCTTCGGCAGCAACCTGTCCGAAAGTGGGCGGGCTAAGGCGTGCCTGTGCAAACTTCATGGCGGTGGCCATCAGCTCCTTGTTTTTCGAAATCATGCAACCGATACGGACACCACAGGCACTATAGCGTTTGGAAACAGAGTCGATCAGGATCACATTGTCGTCCAGGCCATCGAGGTGCATAACCGAAATATGTTTTTTGCCATCGTAGCAGAATTCGCGGTAAACCTCATCGGCAAACAGGTACAGATCATGCTTGAGGGCAATGGTCTTCAGGGTTTCCAGTTCTTCACGGGAATACAGGTAACCCGTTGGGTTATTGGGATTGCAAACCATGATCGCTTTGGTCTTTGGCCCGATCACCTTTTCGAACTCGCTGATCGGCGGCAGGGCAAATCCCGTTTCAATATCCGAGGGGATGGGGACCACTTTAACGCCTGCGTTCACGGCAAAGCCGTTGTAATTGGCATAAAAGGGCTCGGGAATAATGATTTCGTCACCGGCATCCATACATGAATTCATGGCAAACAAAATGGCCTCGGAAGCCCCGGCCCCGATAATAATATCATCGGCCGTAATGTGGATGTCGTGTTTTTTGTAATACCCGACCAGCTTCTCGCGATAGGACAAAATCCCTGCAGAATGGCTGTAGGCAACAACCTTCTGGTCAAAATTACGAATGGCATTGAGGGCCACTTCTGGCGTTTCGATATCGGGCTGGCCAATATTTAAATGATAAACATTTACTCCTCTACCTTTTGCAGCTTCTGCATAAGGCACTAATTTCCTGATTGGGGACTCGGGCATCATTTTTCCCTTTTTCGATATTTCTGGCATGATGATTTTTTTTGCAAGGATAAACCAGGGACTAACAACTAGAAAGCAGAACCCAGTCCATAGTACACCTCTTGATTTTTAAAAAACAAAACTATTTAATACGGCCACAAATATACTGATGCTGATGGAACAACATCTACTTATCCCCAAAAAAAACCCCGGTTTTTATCAAACCGGGGTTTTTATTATTAGCAGCAATGCCGCATCATTATGTTCAGTTTATTTATTTACCGGACTGGCAATTTTGTCAACTTTTTTCTCAGGTACGGCAGCTCCTGATTTGGCAAGGACCTTCCCTTTGATTTTCAAGGTAACGGGAGAAACTTTTGCATTGGAGTTCACATAAATGCTTTTGTTGATGGTGCCGACCCTTTTGGTGTCATACTTAACTTTGATCACTCCCGACTGCCCCGGAAGAATGGGTTCACGTGGCCATGTGGGAACCGTGCAGCCACAGCTTGAACGTACATTGGAAAGGATAAGCGGCTCTTTGCCTTCATTCGTAAATTTAAATTCGCATTTTCCATCGGCATGTTGCTGAATGGTGCCATAATCATGGACCGTTTTTTCAAACTTGATATCCGGTGCATTTGGGCTGGTGTTCTTTACTGAAACCGGCTGTTGCTTATGCTCCTTTTTTACCGGGGGCTTTGCGCTCGGTGCATGGTTTGACGATGAAACCTGTGCATTTACAGAAAACGCAACGAACATTATCATTGCGAGGGAGATTACTAATTTTTTCATTGGATTACCGTTTTAGTGAATAAAATATCTTTATTGCACAAATATAGAAATTAATCAACCCCTTCCTTATCCGTTAACATATTTTTACATATGTGAACAATTTGTAAATGGGTTATTGGATGTGGGTTATAGATCAAGAGTCATGGGTTGGCACCTAAACGCCTAACCCATAACGCTTAACTTTCAAGTCAACTATTTAATCACCACCATCTGGACTGTTTCCGATTGTCCATTGGTATTCAGGCGGCAGTAATAAACCCCTTCTGCAAGGTCCCCGGCTTCCACTTGTATGTTATAGGTTCCGGCACTTTGTTCTTTGTCCACCAGGCTTTTCACCTGTTTCCCAAATAAATCAAATATGGCAAGGTTCATATGGCCGTTTTCCTTAAGTTCATAACGCACGGTTGCTTTCTCCGAAAATGGATTTGGATATGCAACCACAGAAATGCGTTGTTTTCTGACAGAATTGGCAATACCCGTAAATTGTGGAACAATGTGTCCGTAATAAACATCCTGTTCTCCGTTGAGTGTATTCGCCCATGCAAGGTGAGCCCCTTCATTGTCGGAGACCATGTCGTAATAATCGCCCATTTTATTTTGTTGCGGCCATCCCACATGTGGATCAAAGGCTTCGGAAAGTTTTTGGTTCACCGTCCAGGTTTCCCCCTGGTCGATGGAATAAGAATAATACAAACTTGACATATATGTACCCGGGTTATCTCGGGTATCCAGCCAGATGGCATCAATCCGTCCATTGGGCGCCACTGACATGGTACCGAACCATTGCGTGTTATTTGAACTTATGTCATCATCATTTATCCGAACCGGTAGTTGCCAATTTTCCCCTCCATCCGTACTTTTCGCAAAATATATCTCGCCCGGATCATTGGATGAATATGGCGAAACCGCTGCCATAACGTAAACGTTTCCAGCCCCTGGCCCATCGGAAATATCGGTATCGACCCATGCCTGTCCAAGCAGGCCTTGTGGGTTTATCTCGGTCCATCCCGAAAGCTCACCACCAAGGTAAACGTTAGTATAAGAATCCCATCCAACCACGATCCCTGAATTCTGGGCCGATGTGGATTTTGCAACGATTATGCCCCCTGTCAGATCCGAAGCACCCACGATATACAATGTCCCGTCAGCACCTACCGCAAGGGTTCCCCAATAAGGGTTGCCATCATTTTCCACACAATCTTCATAAGAATCGCCGCCGTTAACAGACCGGGTAAAAGCACCGGGATAACAAATGCTCCAATAAGAAGTCCAGAATGAGTAATTATTGCCCATGCCATTTTCTGAAATTTTGTCAATCCGCATCCATTGTTTATCTCCTCCCTGAGCATATGTCCCTTCGTCCCATTCCACACCGCCATCGGTAATCCGAAAAACATCGCACCACATATTATCATTATCGTCAACGGTAAGGCTGTTGTAATAAAAATTCCCTTCGGAATCAAAATCCAAAACGGGATCGGAACGGAAAATACCGGGGTTGATCACACCCGGGAAAGTCCATGTCTGTCCGGCATCGGTGGAATATCCATAACCTGCCTGCCTGAAATTATTTCCCACATCGTCAAACTGCCTCCAACCGATAACAATACGATTAGGGTCGGTTGGGTCAACGGCCAGCGAAGGCTCGTTTCCGGCATCGCCCAAGATATTATCCCCATTCTCGTCCACGTTCACCTGTGTCATAAAAAACAAACTAGTGGCTTTTGCCTGGTAAGACGGGGAAGTTTTATGGCCCTCATTTGAATTTGGGATATAGGGATCACCAATCGTTTCATGGTGCATATTTGATTTGCTTTTGCCCTGTTGGGCATTGGCAACATTCGATAACATCAACAAAAAGCCAAAAGCAAACAGTATGGTTCTTTTGACTTGTAACAACTCACTTTGTAAAACTACATTTTTCATAATTATTTATTTAACGGTTAATTCTGTTTAAGAAGACAGGTATTAATATTTATAGTTGCACAATATGTGAATGTTTTTGAATTCCGAACTGCTCTTTGCTGGTATTGTTACAAACAATTCTAATCAATCCCTGTTCACGTTGGTGAAAACACCAACGTGAAGTAAGTAGATGACAACTCTAATTTACTAAGGCTGCTCCTTGTTGGTGTTATCACCAACAAGTATAAACAAGACCTGTCTTTATTCCTGGTGCCATTCGGGCAATCTGCCTGGTGTCCAGGGAGCGCCATAGCGTTCAAGTTCTTTTTCGATTTCGGGCAAACTGACTTCCGAAATGGCTTTCAGCTCTTTCAGGATCGGGGGAAATTCCTCTTTAAGGATTTCATAAATATCCTTCTGCGATTTTGTTATCCCTGAAGTGGAACGGGAATGTATCCATGCAATGGAACCCAACCTTTCATTAATAGATGGGATTGCCGGAAGGTTTTCTTCCCGGCTTGCTTTGGGTTGTTGTCCATTGAATGTCCAAAGGATATCATCCAACAGTTTTTCCAGGTCTTCGATTTTTGTCATCAAACCCAAAGGGGCAGCCGGGGTGCGCTGAGCAGATTGCTTTATGCTCACGACCCTTTCCATTAGCTCTTCCGTGAAATTTTCGGCACCTGAAACTACCCTTGAAAGTTCCAATAGTTTTTTCTGGAAAGCCACCAACTCGGCCCTGTTCTCGGCGGGCAAGGTGGCATTGTCCAATGATTTCACGGTAAATTCCACCGGGCCAACCAATTCCGTCATTTCGCCCCTGACCACTTGCGATAGTGAAACGAAATATTTTCCGGGCAATACGTACATGCCATTGCCACCCATCGAAAGTGGATCGTATTTTCCATCCTTGACATGAACAGGATAAGTCCCGGGATACCGCAGGTTCCAATTTAACCTGTTTATCCCTGTTGAAATGCTTTTGGTCAGTTTCCTGATAATTTCGCCGTCTTCACCTGTAATTGTGAAGACAAGGTAAGGCTTCACTTCCTTCTCTTCAATCCTGATGGAATCCAAACCGGGAATAGGGATGGGCGCTTTTTCCTTGATCAATTCCTTTTCCTTCTTGCGCCTTTTTTGTTGGAGGGTTTTTGGTGACTCTTTCACATAATAAGTGAACGTTGCACCGTAAGGAGGGTTTTTGGCAAGATAGCCATCCGATCCGCTTCCATATCCGCCCCGGCTTCTTTGCACATATAACAATGCATCCTTTACAGGGAAAATATAGGCCGTTGTATCAAAAAGTTCCCGGTTCACCTCACGCAAAGGGGAATAGTTGTCCATAATATAAAACCCGCGCCCGAAAGTGGCAAGTACAAGATCGGTCTCCCTTTCCTGGATTGCAATATCGCGAACGGCAATGGTCGGGATACCTGATTTTAACTGTGTCCATATATTCCCTCCATCATTGGAGAAGAAAACACCAAATTCAGTTCCTGAAAACAAAAGATCGGCATCCACAAAATCCTGGGCAATGGCATGAACTGTTCCGTTTTCGGGAAGGTTGGCCGAAATGGAAACCCATGTATTCCCTCTGTCCGTGCTTTTAAAAAGATAGGGTTTGAAATCATCCCGCTTACGGTTATCAAAGGAAGCAAATACAATATTCTCGTCAAAGCGGGAACAGAAGATATCGCTCACGTAAGTATTCTCGGGAACACCGGGAAAAGAAGAAATCTTTGTCCAGTTTTCGCCGCCATCGTCGGTTACCTGTATCAACCCATCATCGGTCCCGACCAATAAGAGGTTTTCGTTCAAGGGCGATTCGGCAAAGGAAACGGCCATTCCGTACAGGGAAGTCGAAACATCCTTTTGTACGGCATCGATCCCCCAATACCGATCCATCACCGGCCATGTATTGCGGTCGATTTGCGCGGTGATATCATCACTTATCACAGTCCAGCCCTGGCCCCGGTCATCCGATCTAAAAACCTTGTTAGCCGCCATATATATGCGTGAAGCGGAATGCGAACTGATTATGAAAGGGGTATTCCAGTTCCATTTATAGGTCAGCTCATCTTTTCGGGGCTTGGGTTTGATATTGATGGATTCGCCACTTTTCTTGTCGTAACGGTAAATATTCCCATATTGATATTCTGAATAAACAATATCTGGGTTTTCAGGGTCAACTGCCTGCCAGAAACCGTCACCACCAAGGGTCGTCACCCATTCGCAACTTGTCACGCCATCGTAGTTCAAATTTCGTGAAGGTCCACCATAGGAGCTGTTGTCCTGTGTTCCGCCATACACCCAGTAAAACGGATATGTATTATCAACAGCAACACGATAAAACTGGGTTACGGGCAAGTTGGATTTATGGATATAGGTTTTCCCGGCATCAAAGGTTTCATAAACGCCCCCGTCACCGGCAATATAAAAATGCTTTACGTCCCTTGGATCGATCCAAAAAGCATGATCGTCCACATGGCGGTCTTTGTTGCCAATTCGTTTCCATGTTTTTCCCCCATCATTGGTAAACTTCGAAATGGTTTCCATGGAATATACTTTGTCCACATCATATGGGTCACAATAAATTTCATTGTAATATTGTCCGCTTGCATTGTAGCTGCTCATTTTCGAGAAAGATTCCCCTCTGTTGTCGGAACGGAAAAAACCGCCTTTTCCCATGGCTGCTTCGATAATCACATAAACCACGTCCGGGTTTACCGGCGAAATGGCAATTCCCATACCCCCCTTATCCACTTTGGGGATTCCGCTGGTCAATTTTTTCCAGGTTTTTCCACCATCAGTTGATTTATGGATATTCGACTCCGGTCCACCGCCAATTTTCGTGAACACATGCCTTCTGCGTTGCTCCGAAGTGGCATATATCACATCGGGGTTCCGTGGGTCGAGCACCACATTATTGACACCTGTGTTTTCGCTTATCTCCAAAATCTTCTCCCAGTTTTCGCCACCATCAACAGTTTTATATAGGCCACGTTCACCGCCCGGCCCCCAGGCAGAACCCTCGGCAGCCACATATACTACATTTTCGTCACGGGGGTCGATGGCAATCATCCCAATCTGGCGCGATTCTTTCAATCCCATGTTTTTCCATGAATTTCCACCATCCGTGGATTTGTACACACCATCGCCATATCCCAGTGCCCGTTGGTGGTTGTTTTCCCCGGTCCCTGCCCAAATCAGGTTATGGTTCACAGGTCCCCTTGCGAGGCATCCGATGGAATACGCACCTTTATTATCAAAAACAGGCTTGAAGGTTGTACCGTTATTGGTCGTTTTCCAGATATGGCCACAAGCGGCAGCTACCAAATACTCACTCGGGTTGTCGGGATTGACCGCAAAATCGGCAATCCTGCCGGATGTGAATGCCGGCCCGATACTCCTGAACTTCAAGCCGCTCATTTCCCCCGATTTGATTGTATCGCTTTTCACCTCTTCTTTGTCTTCTTCCTTATCTTTATCCTTCTTTTTTTCGGCCATCAAATTTGAGGATGATAGCATTAAACCCAAAAACATCATAAGGATGGGAAAAGGTAATTTCTTTGAATTTTGGTTTTTTAATTTCATAATAATTGTTATTTTGATATTGATGAATCGATGAAACAGCCACGAATGCACGAATTGTTTTTTCGTGCATTCGTGGTATAAATTTATAATACTATTCGCTTGCTTTTCAACTGTAATTCCCAAAAGTTTACAATCAGGGCCAATCTGTTTTGAGATACGGAAAGATAATTAATAGCCCGGGCGGTAAATTCATCTACAATTCCCGAAACAGCTTTCACCTCCAAAATTATCTTATCATATACCACAAAGTCGGCATAGAATTTATGACGTAAGATTATGTCTTTATAATTAACGACGTATTCTTTTTCTCTTATATAAGGGATTTTTGCTTGCTTAAATTCATATCCCAAAGCGTCCTTATAAACAATTTCCAAAAACCCAGGCCCTAAATTGTTGTGTACTTCAAAACATTTCCCAATTATTTTATAGCTTTCTTCCTTATATAATATGTCAGTCATGACAGTTCACTTTTTTGAATATCAGATTCTCCTTTTTGATTTATGATTATTTTATTTAAATATGGCCACGAATGCACGAATAATATTTATTCGTGCATTCGTGGCTGTTTTAATATCTTTTGTTATACTTATCAAATCCTAATTCCCAATATTTCCTTCGCTAAAATGTACAAAATTCAAAAGCAAACCGAAACCTCTATGCCTACTGGAATACCTCCCCTATTTGACAATCCTGTTTTTAAAAAAGTTGGGCTAAATTAACTTTTTTTATAAAAATACTTGACATGCATAACATATTTTTAGTACATTTGCAATGCGTGCATAATAATTTAATGCAACAATGCGTTAAGGGTTCAATGCTATAATGTCTTGTTCAAAAGAATAAAGCTTGTATTTATTGAAGCATTTTTGCCTTTATCCAATTTCAGTTAAAAGCAAATCATTATCACATAAATATCATCAAAAACATAAACCTGCAATGAACATCCAGGAAACCATTGATTTTCAATTACGCTCCACCCTGTTTGCCATGCGCCGGATGTACAATTTGCTGGCAGCCGAAAACGGGATTACCCAGGGGATCGGTTATGCACTTGTAAATATTGGAAAGGAAGGAATCCCTTCGACCAAGATTGCCCCTTTGATGGGAATGACCGCTTCAAGCCTTAGCCGTCTTTTAAAAAAGATGGAAGATGATGGGTTGGTGTATAGGGCAGCTGACAAAATTGACAAGCGGGTTACATTGATCTTTCTCACAAAAAAGGGAATTGATTTAAAGAAACAAGTTGAAGAGGTTGTGCTGGATTTTAATCTCAGGTTGATGAAAAAATTAAATAAGAAAGACCTTGCGGGCTTTGTGAAAGTAAATGAATTAATACGTGACCAAGTATGTGAGGATGTGGAGGCATTTCATGATAGGAATTAAAATTGCGTATTCGTCTGACTACTGCCGTTGCGCATGCTTGTGCGTAGTGGTCAGACGAATATGAACCAAAATATAATACAATCACACAAATACAAACAACTATGACAAGACGAATTAAAAAAGTAGCTGTATTGGGTTCCGGGGTAATGGGTTCCGGGATTGCCTGTCATTTTGCCAATATTGGGGTCGAAGTGCTCCTTATTGACATTGTCCCACGGGAACTGAACGACAAGGAAAAAGCAGCCGGGCTGACGCTGGAAAGCAAAGCGGTCAGAAACCGAATCGTAAACGACTCATTGAAGAACTCCCTTAAATCAAAACCCTCGCCCATTTACCACCCATCATTTGCCAACCGGATCACTACCGGGAATTTTGATGATGACCTTTCCAGGATCAAGGACTGTGACTGGGTGATCGAAGTGGTTATCGAACGCTTAGACATCAAGAAATCGGTTTTTGAAAATGTTGAGAAATACCGAAAACCGGGTTCCCTTATCACGACCAATACTTCCGGGATTTCGGTGGAGGATATGATAGAAGGGCGGAGCGATGATTTCCAACAACATTTTTGCGGTACGCATTTTTTCAACCCACCGCGCTATTTGCAGTTATTCGAAATCATCCCAACCTCCAAAACAAAACCGGAAGTCATGGATTTCCTTTCGGGATATGCAAGCAAGTTCCTGGGGAAAACCCCGGTCCTTGCCAAAAATACACCGGCCTTTATCGCCAATCGTATCGGGACTTTTTCCATCATGGAGCTTTTCAATAATGTAAAAAACCTTGACCTGACCATTCCTGAAATCGACAAACTCACGGGACCTGTTATCGGAAGGGCAAAATCGGCTACCTTCAGGACCGCTGACCTTGTGGGATTGGACACGCTTGTACATGTAGCCAACAATATCAAGGCCGATACAAACGATGAGGCAAACGAACAATTCGGCATCCCCGATTACCTTCAGAAAATGTTGGAAAACAAATGGCTGGGTTCCAAAACAAAACAGGGCTTTTTCAAAAAGGTGGTGGAAGATGGGAAAAAGAAATTCCTTTCCATTGATTTCAAGACCATGAAATATGTGGAAGCCCCCAAGCCCCGCTTTTCGGTTTTCAAAAAAACGAAAGACATAGACGATGTTCGGAAAAGGATGCCCATTCTTTTTGCCGATGACACAAAAGTGGGTAATTTTTACCGTCAATCATTTTATAAATTATTCCAATTTGTATCGAACCGCATCCCTGAGATCAGCGATGAGATTTACAAAGTGGACGATGCCATGAACGCAGGTTTCGGCTGGAAACTCGGCCCATTCCAAACATGGGATGCAGTGGGTGTACCCGAAACCGTGAAAGCCATGGAAAAGACCGGGAACAAACCCGCCCAGTGGATTTATGACATGCTTGATGCCGGGATTACCGCTTTTTATAAAGTAGAATCCGGGCTTAAATATTTTTACGACATCCCGTCAAAGTCCTACAAAGCTGTCCCCGGACAGGAAGGAAGGCTTTCGTTGGAAGTCCTTCGTGAATCCAACGTCCTTTGGGAAAATACCGGGGTCAGTATTTTTGATTTGGGCGATGGTGTTTTGAACATTGAATTCCATACCAAAATGAACACGGTTGGGCAGGATGTGTTGGTTGGCCTGAACAAAGCCCTTGATATGGCCGAGGCCGATTATTCCGCGCTTGTGATTTCCAATGAGGGCGAACATTTTTCTGCCGGTGCCAATGTGGGGATGATTTATATGCTCGCCATCGAACAGGAATGGGAAGATTTGGACATGGCCGTACAATGGTTCCAGAAAACGGTTATGCGCCTCCGGTATTCATCTGTTCCGGTAATTGCCGCTCCTCATGGAATGACCCTTGGTGGCGGCTGCGAAATCTGCATGCACTCCGATAAGGTAGTGGCCCATGCCGAAACCTACATGGGTTTGGTTGAATTTGGCGTCGGGCTTATCCCGGGTGGTGGCGGCACAAAGGAGTTTGTGGTTCGTCTCTCCGATGAATTGAAAAATGGGGATATCCGAACCAATGCCTTCCTGAACCGCTATCTCAGCATTGGGCAGGCCAAGATTTCCACTTCGGCTTATGAAGCATTTGACCTGGGATATTTACGGAAAGGACAGGATGAAGTCATTGTGAGCCGGGCACATCACTTGGCTTATGCGAAACAAGCTGCTTTGAACCTTGCCGAAAAAGGTTATACAAAACCAGTTATGAGAAAAGACATCAAAGTCCTTGGACTTGAAGCCCTCGGACTTGTATATGTTGGTGCTGATGGATTTACCACCGGGAATTATATGTCGGAACACGATAAGCTCATTGCCGAAAAACTGGGATGGGTAATGGCCGGTGGCGAAATTTCGCAGGCACTCACAGAAGTTTCTGAGCATTATTTACTGAACCTGGAACGAAAAGCCTTTTTGGAACTTTGCATGCAACGCAAAACACTCGAACGGATTCAAAGCCTTATTACCAAAGGCAAGATCCTGAGGAACTAAAATAATGCTTGAATGCGATATTGCAAGAATGCGAGAAGGATTCAATAAATAAAAAAACAAAATAACTAAACAATAGAAATGAGGTGTTCTCAAAAGAATCAAATATCAAGGCTTTCAAATTTTTCAAGGCTCGATTTTACTGCCGTAAATGAGTGTCTGGAAAAATTTGAGTAACGCAGGGATTTGATTCTTTTGAGGTTGCCATAAAACAAACAATCATGAATGCATATATAATAGGTGGATATCGGTCGGCAATAGGGAAAGCCCCACGAGGCAGTCTCCGTTTTACACGGCCCGACGATATCGCAACAGCGGTAATCAGACATTTGTTAAATGACTTTCCGCAAATAGACAAATCAATTATTGACGATGTGGTGGTTGGCAATGCCTTCCCCGAGGCCGAAACAGGTTTTAACATGGGCAGGATGCTCTCCCTCATGGCCATGGACACTGTGGATGTGCCGGGTTCGACTATTAACAGGTATTGTGCCTCTGGCATCGAATCCATTGCAATTGCTTCAGCTAAGATCCATGCCGGACTGGCAGATATAATTGTGGCAGGTGGTGCCGAAACCATGTCGATGATTTCCATGGGAGGTTGGCGACAAGTTCCAAACCCTGCTACTGCCATGAAACATCCCAAATGGTATTTGAACATGGGACTAACTTCCGAAATGGTTTCCAAAGAGTATAAAATCAGCCGGGAAGAACAGGATATTTTCGCGGCAAAATCTGTTGAGAAAGCTATCCATGCAATCGACAATGGATATTTCAAAGACCAAATCGTACCTATCAATGTAAAGGAAAACTATTTCAAGGACGATAAAATGCAATCCAGGGAATATACTTTTGACACAGACGAAGGACCGAGAAGGGGAACCACTCCCGAAGGACTTTCCAAATTAAGGCCGGCGTTTGCCCAAGGTGGGTCTTCCACCGCCGGAAACTCTTCCCAAATGTCAGATGGGGCAGGTTTTGTTTTGGTGGTTTCAGAAAAAGTCCTGAAAGAACACAAGCTCACACCAATCGCCAGAATGGTGGATTATCAGGTTGCCGGTGTGGAGCCTTACAAAATGGGTGTCGGGCCGATGAAGGCCATTCCCAAAGTCCTCAAACATTCGGGAATAAAACTGAATGACATTGACCTAATCGAACTTAACGAAGCTTTTGCTTCACAATCCATTGCCGTTATCCGTGAGGTAGGACTTGATCCTGAAAAGGTAAACGTAAACGGCGGGGCCATTGCGCTTGGTCATCCACTTGGAGCCACTGGGGCAAAGCTTTCCGTACAGGTACTAAACGAACTAAAACGAACAAACAAAAAGTACGGAATGGTCACCATGTGCATCGGGACAGGGCAAGGTGCTGCAGGGATTTTTGAGATGCTTTGATGACGGATGACGGATGTCGGATGACGGGTGACCGATGTAGGGTGACGGATGTCAGATGATGGGAAATAAATACTAACCTTAAATTAGAACAACAATGAAATTCAAGTTTGAAAAACTCACGATTTGGCAGAAAGCCATGGACTTAGGGGAAGATATAAATGATATGATCAAAAAATTCCCGGAGCATGAGAAATACAACCTTACTTCACAAATTCTCAGAGCTGGAGATTCCATTGCATTAAATATTTCAGAGGGCTCAATTGGACAATCTAATCCTGAATTCAAAAAATTCATGAGATATGCGATCCGTTCACTTGCGGAAGTTGTAACATGTTTGCACAAAGCAAAGAGACGAAAATACATTTCAGATGAAGAATTCAATAAGCACTATGATGATTGCTTTTACCTAATGAATATGATGAACTCATTTAAAAACAAAATTAATTAACAGATGACCTAAATCAGGTGTAAACCAACATCGGTCATCTGACACCCGTCATCGGACTCAAAACAACAAAATAAACTTTAAAATAAAATAATCATGTCAGACACAAAAACATTAAAAGGCGGTGAATTTTTGATCAAGGAGACAAATGCAGCCGACATCTTCATCCCCGAAGAATTTAACGAAGAGCAAAGGATGATTGCCCAAACCTGTAGCGATTTTACCGAAACACAGGTATTGCCAAATATGGATGCCCTGGAAAAACACGACAGGAAACTACTGATTAAAATGATAAAAGATGCCGGCAAACTGGGTTTGCTGGGCATATCTGTTCCCGAGGAGTATGATGGCTTTGGCCAGGATTTCGTGACCTCCATGCGCGCCGTGGAGGAAATGGGCAAAGGCTTTAGCTTTGCCGTGGCCTATGCTGCCCACACAGGTATCGGCACACAGCCCATCCTCTATTTTGGGAATGAGGAACAAAAGAAAAAATACCTGCCCAAACTTGCAACAGGTGAATATATAGGCGCTTATTGCCTAACGGAAGCCAATGCCGGTTCCGACCCAAATTCAGGAAAGACGAAAGCCACATTAAGTAAAGATGGGAAATATTATACGTTGGAAGGGGAAAAAATCTGGATCACCAATGGAGGTGTTGCCGATATCCTTATTGTTTTTGCCAAAATCGGTGATGATAAAAACCTGAGTGCTTTTATCGTTGAACGAAATTCAGAAGGTGTCAAAATCGGGGAAGAAGAAGCCAAAATGGGAATCCATGGTTCTTCTACTGTGCAGATTTATTTTGACAATGTGAAAGTCCCGGCAGAAAACCTGTTGGGGCCTCAAAATGGCGGCTTTAAAATTGCCCTTTATATCCTGAACCTCGGAAGGATCAAACTTTCAGGGGCCACGGTCGGTGCTTGCAAGGCAACAATCGGGGTTTCGGTGCAATATGCCAATGAACGGAAACAATTTGGAAAATTCATTTCGGGATTTGGTGCCATCCAACACAAACTCGCCGAAATGGCCATACGGACTTTTGCTTCCGAATCGCTTACCTACCGCGCCAGCCAGAACATTGACGATGCCATAAACGCACTTATCGCCGAAGGGATGGACAAGGGAAAAGCAAGCATTGAAGGGATTCGTCAATACGCTATCGAAGCTTCCATTGCAAAGATTTTTGGCTCGGAAGTATTGGATTACGTAGTTGATGAAGGTGTCCAGATTTATGGGGGAATGGGTTATTCGGCAGAAACCCCGGTGGAAAAAGCCTACCGTGATTCACGTATCAACCGGATTTTTGAAGGGACCAACGAAATCAATCGGATGTTAATAGTTGGTGAATTACTGAAAAGGGGATTCAAAGGGGAATATGATTTACTCACACCTGCAAAAGCCGTTGGTGACGAACTGATGGGCATTCCTGATTTCGGAAGTACCTCTGTCAGTTATTTTGAGGAAAAGAAAAAAATCATTGTCAATTTCAAGAAAGCAATTTTGATGGTGGCAGGTGCGGCTCTTCAAAAATACACTACCGAACTTCAGGACGAACAGGAAATCCTGATGAACCTGGCCGATATGCTGATTGATACCTATGCTGCCGAATCAACCTTGTTAAGGGTAGAAAAACTAAGCAGCATGTACGATGAAGCTAAGTTAGCTGTTTATAAAGACATACTTGATGTTTTTGTGGTTGACATGGCTTCCAAAATAAACAAAACCGGAGTGGACACCGTAAATTATTTTGCCGAAGGCGATGAAAAAATGGGAATGCTGATGGGGATGAAACGCTTTACCAAAGCAACTTCGGTGGATGTGATTTCCGCACGGCGACGGATTGCCGCAAAAATCGTGGAAGCTAACAAATATGGATTGTAGATAATAAACATCCTTTTACCGAACAACAATATCTGCCCCCTTCTTGCTTTTACAAGTAGGGGGCTTTTATTTATTTGAACCCAGCAGCAATATACCGCAGCTTATCCAGTAACATTATTTAATATTCCAAGTATATAGAGACATATATATGTTTATATTGCTCTGTTTTTTGCAAAGGGTATTTCGAATTTATGGCCATGATGAAATCATCAAACATTTTCCTGCTTTTTAATCTCTTCATTTTTGGGTTGATTTCAAGCTCCAATGTGTTGTTAGCGCAAAACAAAGAAGCTGTGGATGAGGCCGAAGACATATCGTCAAAGGCAATAGATTGTTTTCGCAAGAACAATCTGGACTCGGCTTTCGTCTTTTCCAAAGATTTGCTCAAAATAGCCCGAGCCGAAAAACTAACATTTTATGAGGCACAGGCAGAAATGTTAATAGGCAGGTATTTCATGGTGAAGGGTGATAGTGATTCTTCTATGTGTTATTTGAACAAATCAGCAGTAATTTTCACATCGATCAATGATACGGTCAACCTTGGCAAAATACTATTTTTCAAAGGCCTGGTATTTAAAAGTATTGGGGAAACAGATTCGATGTTCAAATATCAGTTGAGGGCCAATGATTTGTTCTTGTTTGCAAACGACACAAACTGGTATGGTATTTCAAATAATTACCTTGGTCTAAATTACTCCAATTTAGGCAACTACGTCCTTGCCCTGAAACATTTACAAAACTCCCTTGAAGCATTTAAGCTTTCGGGGGCGCAAACAAATGTTGCGGCAATTTATAACGCAATGGGCACGGTTTACCGCAAAACCAAGGATAAGGAAAAAGAGGAAGAAGCTTATTTGAACACGATTGAAATTTTAACAAATACCAAGGAATCAATCATCCTTGGCCAGGCCTTTAACAACCTTTCTGAAATATATTTTGATAAAGGGGAAACCAAAAAGGCTTTTGAAACACTTGAAAAAGCAAAGAAAGTCTTTGAAGATGTCGGCTACCCATTGGGTTTATGTAGCTACTATTCGGTTTCGGGATATTATTATTCCACTCAAAACCCGCCAGACAACCTGAAAGTAATCGAAAATTTCAACAAAAGCATTTCAATCGCAAAAGAATATGGGGATTTAAGGCAATATGCCGATGGCACCGCTTATCTTGGTACTGCTTATATGGAAATCGGCGAGTTTCAAAAAGCAAGGACAATCCTAAAAAAAGGCATGGTGGCGGCTGAAGAAAATGGTTTCAATCCTGAAATCATGAAAATCTCCAAAATACTGGCTGAAGTTTATTCCAGATCGGGTCAAACTGAAAAAGCGTATCAACTCCTTCAACAGCACCTTGCCTTAAAAGACAGCCTGTCGGGCGAAGATAAAATAAAGGAATTTACCCAACTCGATTTGCAATACAAGTTCAGGCAGCAACAGATTGGCGATAGTTTAAGAAATGTCCAAAGGGAACTGGAAAAGGATTTCCTGCACGCAAAAGAGCTACAGTCGGAGGAAAGGTCAAAATTGATATTTCTTTTCATCTCTGTCCTCGTCATCGTAATTGCGGTTTTCATTTTTGTATCCTCCCAAAAAAGGAAAAAAACACTTAAAGCCTTAAAAGACAAAAAAGCTCAAATCGAAAAACAAAACACGGAGATCGAAACCTATGCAAAGGAAGTAAGCAACGCAAACAAGAAATTACTTGAACTTGACGAATACAAACAATCCATGACCAATATGTTGGTCCACGATTTAAAAAACCCGTTGAATTTATTGGCAAATATTGATATGGTGGAGGATGAAAAAACAAGGAGTACTTTAATCAAAAACACCAGTAAACAGATGCTCAACCTTGTTTTGAACCTATTGGATGTAAGCAAGGCCGAGGCAAGCGAGTTGGAGCTCGACAAAACGGAAGTTGGGTTGTCCGACATAATTAATGAATCGTCCCGGGAAGTTGATTATTTATCTTCCCCGGTAAATATCGAAATAGTCAATAAGTCAATAAAGGATTACTCGTTCCAGGCCGACCGTGACATCCTTGTCCGGGTTTTTGTCAACTTGTTCTCGAACGCCATAAAGTTTTCCCCAAGGGGTTCGTCCATAATTATCTCCACATCCATCACACCGGACAAGCAAGTCCGTATATCGGTAAAAGACTCCGGGCCGGGCATTGCCAAAGAATTCCATAAAACTATTTTTGAGAAATTCAAACAAGTGGAACAGCTTAAATCTGGCGAGATAAAATCAACGGGACTGGGATTGGCATTTTGCAAATTGGCCATCGAATCGCACGGATGGGAAATCGGGGTAGATTCGGAACCGGGGAAAGGTGCAGAATTCTGGATATTAGTGGACGGATTCAAGGAAATCGCAATATCAGGGGCAGCCAAAAAAAGCGGCATACAGCTTATTGGCTCCCAACTTACCGATCGGGAAAGACAATTGATAAAACCATACTTATCAATGCTTTCAAAACTTGACACCAGTTCATTTTCCAAAATCGAAAAAACCCTGTCGGCTTTGAAAAAGGAGAATATCAAAGGCATTGATAAATGGATAAAAGAAATACTTATTGCCACTGAAAACCTAGATGATGATAAATTCAAAAAACTGCTGGAAGAACTAGCCGGTCAAACTAAATTCCCTTAACTTCGCCTCAGGTTAAAAACGACAAAACATGAAAAGCCATAAAATTCTTATTGTTGACGATTCCATTGGCGGCCTTAAGGTTCTTATTTCCATTATCAAACAGCATTTCCCCGATTACACGATCTATCAGGCCAACAATGGCAGAAAGGCCCTTAAGGTGTTGTTCGATATTAAGCCGGATATTGTAATAACCGATTGGGAAATGCCAGAAATGAACGGACTGGAGCTTTCACACGAAATCTTTTCCAATATCGTTACGGCTAATATCCCTGTTATAATGATAACAGGTGTAATGCTTTCGCCCGAAGACCTGAAAGAAGCACTTGAAGCCGGTGCGGTGGATTACATCAGGAAACCCATAAATGCCACCGAGCTTGTCGCAAGGATAAACTCCGCCATTGAATTGGCCGAAAGCAAAAAAGAGATAATCAAAGAAAAAGAGCGGAAAATAGTCGAGAGCGCTATCCTCACGAACCATATCAATCATTTCCTGCAAAAACTGACAAGCCTCCTTGAGAGAACCGAAAGCGGAACAATTGAAATAGAAGGCATGAAAAGCAATATTGCCAATATGATAACAAAAGTCAACGGTACTGTTAAAGATGATAGCTGGAAATCCTTCAGCAAATCCTTCAACACCTTGCACCCGGGTTTTGAAAAAACTTTACTCGAAAAACACAACTCGTTGACCCCTTCAGAAATAAAGCTATCCATCCTTGCACGTATGGGGCTAAACTTAAAACAATTGGCGGGGGTACTGTACGTAACACCAGAAAGCATTCGGGTTTCCAGGTCAAGATTGAGGAAAAAACTTGATATTGCACCTGAACAAAACCTACAGGCATACCTGTCAACTTTGTAAAAGGAAAGTGTCAGCTTCGCTCAAAGCGAAACCGACACATGGAACACGGCAGAAAACCTTCAAAAACCACTCCTGCTTATTTTAAAAACCCCAGGGCTTTATAAATACCTGATATTAATACCAGGCTTTTTCGGATTTTAACACCGGCTATTGTGCCGTGGATAATCCGAAAAAACATGGCCTTTTTTATTTTATCAAACCCAAGACCTCTTCAAATCTCTGATATTAACAACATTAAAGCCCCAGCCTTCCCAAACTGTTAACATATTGCTAACATCCAAACCGGAACTGTTAACACATTGCTAACGTACTTCCCTTTTTTAACGAATGGTGGAAATATACATTTGCACCCAATATTTAAAAAATTATAAACAAATACTTATTATTATGAAAAAAAATGTAACACTTTATTTAATCTTGATGGTTGCTGCCTTGTTCTTATCGGGCCAATGCCTAACGGCCCAGATAGATTTCAACAACACAAGTGATTTGACGACCTATTTCAATGCTAACACGACAGCAACTGCGAGCAATATAAGCAGTGGCGGCTTGGCCAATACCGGCAGCGTGAATATACCGGGAAGTGCCAGTGACTTGTTTACCGAAAAAACCGGTTATGCAACATCAGGAAGTGGTGACTCATTTACAGTTAGCGGTTATTTTTTCAATAATTCAAACTCTGGATTTGGCAACCTTGGATTTGCACCTTTTGATGTAAACCAAGTTGCCAGTAATGGTGGCCCCCTAACAGGTATAAGTGTGGCTTTCCATGGAGGTGGGATGTATTGGCAGAACGACGGGGCAATTGAATCATCTATTTCATGGACTGGACTTGGTGGTGGAGACCTACCGTTGGGAAACTGGTTTAAGTTTATCTTTACAATGGTAAACAATGGCTCTTCGTTTGACCTTTCCGTCGAAGTATGGAATTCAGATGCCAACGGTACTCTTGGCACACTGGCAACATCAGAAAGTTTATCTGCAGTGAGCAACGTTGCGTTAATGGGCGCTTCTTCAATATATCCATGCTTTGGTGCAAGGTATTCCCGAATTTCCTATATCGATGATTATGATTCATCTTTTAGCCCGGGAACACCTGCTTCCCAAAATACCGCCCTTGATTTTGACGGAACCAATGGACAGGGGGTCGAAACAGGGACAATGATACCCTATAATGCAACTTCCACGGTAATGGGATGGCACTATAAAAAAGCTGCCAGCTCTCGTATTTTCAGTTGGGGAAGCCCTCAGGTAAATAAGTATGTGACTCTTGAATTTTACAACAATCAATTCCGGAGTTATTCACCAAACCAGGGTGAAGGCAATGTACAGACAAGCAATACTTACCCATCAAATGCATGGTATCATTTTGCCGTGGTCAAGGATGCCGGGACAGTAACTATTTACATAGATGGAGTGGTAGCAGCATCAGGATCTCAAAGCTATACTATATCACCAACCATGACCTCATTGGGGGCAGGCCTGTTCAATAATAGCTGGCAAGGCAATGGCAATGGGATTTCAGATGATTTATCGGTATGGGACATTGCCCTTTCTCAGGCAGATATAGTAAATTATATGTCAGCAAGTCCGTCTGGATCTGAGACCGGGATAGTTGCGAATTATGATTTTGATACACCCGGTGTAACGCCAGGAGGCAATAATACCGGATATACCACATTATATGATGTTTCCGGTAATGGTTATGACGGAACATTATTGGGTTTTCCGCTCAATGGTCCAACAGGTAACTGGGTGGATGGTTATGTGCCACCTCCCATTGAAGCAATATGGCTTGGCACTTCTGGAAATTTATGGGGAACGGCCGCTAACTGGAATACAACTGCTGTACCCGATGCAAACACAAATGCAACCATCCCTGCCGGCACACCTGCATCACCTGTTATAGCCGGTGCCGCCGATTGCAATGATTTAGCGATAGATGCTGGCGCCACCCTCACCATCCAAAGCGATGCTACCGGAACAGGGACATTGATTAACAATGGGACAATAACAAGCAACGGTACGGTAGATGTGCAACGTTACTTTTCGGGAAATGACCTGGACTGGCACTTGATTTCCTGTCCAATATCAACACCTGTGACTTTTAGTGTATTTTTGGATATGTATGTGCAGGGCTTTTATGAAACTGATAATTCATTTATTGAAATTACTGATGAAACATGGGTGCTGAACCAAGGCCCGATGCCGGGGTATGGTGTATATTCAACACTTGGCAATACAAACACGGTAACGTTTAGTGGCGATTTGATCGATGGGCCACAAAGCAGGGACCTTAACTTCTTTGGCCTTGGGTGGAACCTGTTGGGCAACCCTTATTCCGCTTCCATTGACTGGGAGAGCGTTACGATCCCTTCGGGCATGACCAACGAAGTGCATTACATCGAAGCATCCACCGGAAACGATTTATCTTATGTACAAGGTGTTGGCGGAACCGGTTCGCAGTACATACCACCTATGCAAGGCTTCTTTGTTAAGGCAACCGTTAACTGGGCTCCTTTCACAATTGACAATACAGTCCGCTCACATAACGGCTCCGGCACCTTCTACAAAAACACTAATCCAAACCTATTGGTCTTGAAAGCCTCGAACGATTCATATTCCGATGAAACATGGATCCACTTTAATGTGGAAGCAGGAGTTGAGCATGATGGCTTTTTCGATGCCTATAAAAGGGTCTCCACCTCAAATCCCGAACTGCCACAGATATTCTCGGTAACGCCCAATGGTGATTTCCTTTCGGTAAACGGTATGCCCGAAGTTCAATCAACAGTTGTTGGTTTTTCAGCGGTGAATTCAGGTGAGTTTACAATTTCTGCAAGTGAAAAAGGTGAATTTGCGGATGTCGTGCTCGAAGATACATTTACGGGAACACAGACCGACCTGTTGGAAGGTTCCTATACGTTTGATTATATCGCTGGAGACAACACCGAACGTTTCATCATCCATTTTTCACCTTTATCGGTCGATGATTTATCAGTGGAAAACCATACGATTTATGCATACGGAAACCAGGTATCTGTTACCGCAACTGAAGGTTCTTCCGGCAGCATCAGGGTTTTCAACACGATGGGCCAGCTTGTTGTAGAGCAAAACCTGCAAAGCGGGATTAACAAATTTACCGTTAATGCCACGGGTACGCATATCGTACAAGTGATAAGTGATAAAGGGATCCAGACAAAGAAAGTGATGATAAGATAATTAGGTTTTAATTAAAAACATGAAAACATGAAAAATTTATTGAAAATATTAACGATAGCGATATTGATTTCGGCACCGGTAATTTTATTTGCACAAAGCCCTCCACACCCTAATGGCGGTGGCATACCGAATGGTGGGAACACCCCGGTTGGTGGTGGGGCGCCCATTGGTGGAGGCCTTATCATAATGACTATCTTAGGGGCTGCATATGGCCTTAAAAAAACATTTGGCGCAAAAGACTTCAAGAAAATGTTGGATTAGTATTTGAGGTTGTCCAATGATTGGTTCGATAATCTTGAAGGCCCGGCAATCATAAAGCCGGGCCTTTTCCATGGACATGAAACACCCATGGTTCAATAAAAATAAGCACAAATGAAAACAATAAAGTCCATAGCAATGAAATTGTTGCCGATATTGGCCCCAAGGCTGTTATCGGCACAAGGGGCGCCCCACCCATACAATGGCAGCTCCATTGCGGGCAAAGGCAATGATGTTGTCACCTTTGCAATACTGTTTATCATATTGGCGTCACTAATTGGCTTTACCGTATATAAACACAGGCAAAGCGGCTAATATACCCCATTCGTGTCCCTGCCCATCACGGTTTAGATCAAGGCGCTTTTGGTTTTTGGCTTCAACACTTAATAACTGGTGGAATGCCTAAACGCTTCACATATCCATACCTACATCTGACAGGCAATCAGGGCTTGGCTTTTAGTCAAGCCCTGATTTATTAACAAAATATCATAAATTTGCAAAAAAAATTAAACTCCCGGGTAAAATATCAAAATGCCAAACGCAAATAAAATACAGGGCATGGCCCTAAGCCCCTTCAAAATGAAGCTGTACATGCTGAAACATCTTCCGTTGGGGTTTTTTACGGGATTAAGGGTTTTGGAACTGGACAAAAACAAGGCGGTGGTTTCCGTCCCCTTTAAATACCTGAACAAAAACCCTTTCAAATCCGTTTACTTTGCTGTATTGAGCATGGCCGCAGAATTGTCGTCAGGGATTCTCGCTCTTTCCCTTGTATTTGAAAGTGAAGTCCCAGTTTCGATGTTGGTCTTGAACATGAAGGCCGATTTTCTGAAAAAGGCAAAAACGAAAATCACATTTTCGTGCAACGACGGTGAAAAGATTGCCAAAGCAATTGAGAAATGTTTGCTTTCCAAAGAAGGTGAAATCGTGGAAGTTCAAACTTCGGGATTTGATACAGATGGAGAGAAAGTGGCTGAGTTTCAATTCACATGGACATTTAAGGCAAAATAGATTAGATTCATTATATTTGCAGATGAAAAGTTAACCATATTAAGGTTTAGCAAAATGACAGATACAAAGTATCCAACAAGAAATATTAGGATGGAAGGCTTCGGGGAAAGTTCATTTGGCTAAAATGATACTTGAAAGACTTGACAAACCAGATATTGCTGTTCAGGATAAATGGATCGGGGAATCAGAAAAAAGATGTGATGCATTCAAATCCGGTAAAATAAATGCTGTTTCATTTTAGGATGTTCTGAAACGGTTGGACAAATGAAAACAATACAATCCATATTACATGTATAGCTCATCAACACAGGAATCCCGACTATTATATTGACAGAATGATTTAAAAATGAAAACATGCAAATTGCATTAGATTTATACTAAAAAAACAAAGCGATGAAGGTACTCAGAACGTTTGACATTGTTGACCAATTGATGGAAAAGAACCAGCGCGACGATGCACTGGGCGTAAAAAGAAACGGAAAATGGGAAAAGTTCTCAACCGCCCAATACCGGGAATTTGCGAATAATTTCAGTTATGGGTTGATGGAACTTGGTTTTCGGAAAGGGGACAAAATACTCACCCTTTCGAACAACCGGCCCGAATGGAATTTCATGGATGCCGGGATGTCGCAGGTGGGCGTGGTACATGTGCCGGTTTATTCCAATCTGGGGCCTGCCGAATATGAACATATCCTGAGCCATTCCGATGCTAAAATCGCTGTGGTTTCCTCCAAAGAGTTTTACGACAAACTAAAGGTCGTTGCGTCCAAAGCACCCAAACTGGAAAAGATATATTCCATTGATCAGGTTGATGGTGTCCCGAACTGGATGGAGATCGTTTCGTTGGGAAGGGCCAATTCTGGCAAACTGGAACGGGAACTCCAGGAAATTAAAACTTCCATAAAGCCCGATGACCTTTCTTCCATTATCTATACTTCAGGAACCACAGGTCTCTCAAAAGGCGTTATGCTTAGCCATAAAAATTTCATTTCAAATGTTGAAGCATCTTTGCCCGTCCTGCCCGTAAAACCCGATGGGATTTTCCTGAGTTTCCTGCCCCTCTGCCATGTTTTTGAGCGGATGGTGAATTACCTGGTGCAATACAGGGGCTGTGCCGTTTATTACGCCGAAAGTGTGGATACCATTGGCGATAACCTCAGGGAGGTAAACCCAAATGGCTTTGCAACTGTTCCGCGCGTTCTTGAAAAACTCTACGATAAACTTATCCTTAAAGGAAAAGAGCTCCCCGGGATAAAGAAGAATTTGTTTTTCTGGGCCGTGAACCTTGGGCTGAAATATGAACTCAATAAAGCAAACGGGGCGTTTTATGAAATGCAGAAAAAACTGGCCGATAAACTTATTTTTTCAAAATGGCGGGAAGCCCTTGGCGGGAATATCGAGGTCATTGTTTCCGGTGGCGCTGCCTTACAGGCAAGGTTGGCCCGTGTGTTCAATGCTGCCGGAATTCCAATTCTTGAAGGTTATGGGCTTACCGAAACATCTCCGGTAATTGCAGTCAATTACAGGGAATACCCCTTGATGAAATTCGGGACTGTAGGCCCTGTACTCGAAAACGTTAAAGTTAAGATTGCAGAAGACGGGGAAATCCTGATGAAAGGCCCCAGTTTGATGATCGGTTATTACAAAGACCCCGAAAAAACCAAGGCGGTGATCGATGATGATGGATGGTTCCACACAGGGGATATAGGGGAATTGCACGAACACAATATCCTGAAAATAACCGATAGGAAAAAGGAGATTTTCAAACTGTCAACGGGAAAATACGTAGCGCCGCAAGTTGTGGAGAATACATTCAAGGAATCGCAGTTTATCGAACAAATCATGGTGGTAGGCGAAGGGGAAAAATATGCAGCGGCCATCATTTGCCCTTCCTTCCATTTCCTGCATAGCTGGTGCGCTATCCATCATGTTACTTTTGCCGACAACAAGGATTTGATCCAAAAACCAAAAATAATTGACCGATACCAAAAGGAAGTGGACAAAATAAACCAAAACCTGGGTCGTCACCGTCAAATCAAAAAATTCGAGCTCATTTGCGAGGAATGGACACCCGAAACCGGAGAACTTTCACCTACCCTGAAAGTGAAAAGGAAATTCCTGAAGGAGAAATACAAAATCAAACTCGACCGTTTGTACGGATACACGGATGAACCGGGACATGTGGGCAATGTATCGGTTAAATAGAATCCCGGTGAAAGCAATGGAGCAAGTGTCCACATTTTGTGGTCAATAAGTCTTCGTGCTTACTCATCCGATGACTTGAAGTCATCGGATGAATGTGTTTACGTTCACATTCCCGAGATGTAGCAAGCGTTCACGCTTGCGGTTTTCTGCCCAGACACAAGCCTGGACGCTTGTTCCATGTGGTTTGAGGATTCCCGTAGGTGATAGGGCGGCAGTGATGATTCCTGCTTAGATTTATATGCAATTAGCGTCCACGCTAATTGTGCACTCCACATGATGAATTATGCCCTGCCCCATGTTGGTGTTGTCACCAACATGAACGGTAACTTACTCATCCGATGAATGTGCTATCTTCACAAGCGTGGACGCTTGTTGCATTCCCGAGATGTAGCAAGCGTCCACGCTTGCGGTTTTCTGTCCCAGACACAAGCCTGGACGCTTGTTCCATGTGGGTTACCACGTTTGCATGTAGGCAATAGGCAGTCGGCAAAACAAAAGCAACGGAACAAATTAGCAAGTTATAGACAAAATCCCCCGAAATATTCTACTTTTGCCGCCATGATAATTATTGACGACATCATGGTTTCGGAGGAAATCCGTGATAAACGGTTTTGCTGCGATTTGGAAAAATGTGCCGGGGCGTGTTGCGTGGAAGGTGATGCAGGGGCACCTCTCGAAGAAGAAGAAATTTCCCTGTTGGAAGATATGATCGATGAAATAAAACCCTTTATGCGAAAAGAGGGAATTGAGGTCATCGAAAAAAACGGGATTTTTGATTTTGATATGGCCGGTGAATATGTCACCCCATTGATAAAGGACAAAGATTGTGCATTTGTGATTTACCAGGATGGCGTCGCTAAATGTGCCATCGAAAAAGCTTGGGAAGAAGAAAAGGTCAGCTTCCAGAAACCCATATCCTGCCACTTATACCCAATCCGCATCACAAAAAACAAGGATTTTGAAGCCGTTAATTACCATAAATGGTATATCTGTCAATCAGCTTGTACCCTTGGCAAGAAACTCCAGCTCCCACTTTACCAATTCCTGAAAGTACCGTTGATACGGAAATATGGTGAGGATTGGTATGGGAAATTGGTGAAGGAGATTGAGTAGAATAGAAGATAATTGTAGCACGAGCTACAAGCTCGAGCCAACCTATGCTAACTTTTTTAATATTACTTTACTACTCCGTTCCAAGAACCGTTAAGCTCCCTTTATAGGTCTTTGAAAGGTTTTCATTGCCATATTTTACTTCCAGTACCCAAAAATAGGTTCCATTGGCCACATATCTGCCATTGCTTTTTCCGTTCCAACCGGAAAGGAAATCGGAGGATTCCCAGACTTTCTCGCCCCAGCGGTTATAAACAATCATTTTATTCTCGTTGATACCACTCCAATCCCCAATGGGTTTAAAAGTATCGTTCAGGCCATCCCCATTGGGTGTAATTACCTTGGGCACTTCCACATTATAAACTTCCACATTGATGATGTCACTGTTTTTGCAATGACCGTCAAAAACCTCAACATGCAACGAATCGGGATAATTATCATAGGTTACAAGATAATAACGCTCGCTTGAACCATCCTGCCACAGATAGGAAACAAATTCACCGGCATCAACCTGTATCTCCTCGTCAGGGAACAAAAGGATATCTTCCCCCAAATCAACAATTGGCAAAGGATACTCCGTAACCGTAACTTCATCGGAATCTTCCCCACAGGAATTTGTCATGAGTAGCTGGTAAGTCCCTCCATAGACAATAGCAAGGCTTTGTCCGCCCTGAACGCCGTTCCAGTAATAATCAAAATCCCCTTCCGGGCCACTGAGGACAATGGTGTCCCCTTCACAAAGTTCAACATCATCACCCAAACTGGAAACAGGTAGTTCCATCATCTCCACAAAAACCGTATCGGAAGAGGGGCAGCCAAAAGTATAGCTCACATCTACCCAATAAGACCCTGTTTCCGTGATATTTTCATAGCGACCGATAGAACCGGAATTCCAGGAATAACTATCAAAACCAAACCCGGCATCAAGGTCAAGGGTTTCCCCTTCGCAAAAACTGGTATCCGCCCCCAGTTCAACCTCATTGGCCACTTCCACCAATATTGTATCGCCACCGGTACAAGAATAAATATCCTCAACAAGCACATAATACAAGCCGCTTTCATATACATTATAGGTATTTGAGGTGGCGCCATCCTGCCATTCGACCGACACAAAACCAAAACCGGCATCCAATTGCAGGGATTGCCCAAAGCAAAGACTTGTGTCGGATCCAATATCGACCTGGACAGGTGGAAAATAGCTGATCGCAATGGAATCGGAGGCCCAATTGCAACCACCCAGCACGCTCACGGAATAGGTCCCTGCCTCGGTAACGGTATAAACAGAAGTGGTCGTGCCGTCCTGCCAGATGTATTGATTGTAATATCCGGGGTCGATCAAATAGGTTTCGCCCCCACAAAGTGTGGTATCATTTCCAAGGTCAACGACCGTAGGCGTATCATCAAAAACCACGGAAATGGAATCAATCCCCTGGCAACCATCTTCATTTGTAACAATAACAGTATAAATCCCCGTTTCGGTCACTTCATAGGTTTGCCCGGTGGAACCATCCTGCCAGAGGTAAACCAAAAACCCTTCACCGGGATCCAAAATGAGCGCCTCCCCTTCACAAATGATCGTATCGTTTCCCAAATCCATTTCGACGGGAGGAAAAATCCCCACCGTGATCTGGTCGGCTGCGGCACAACCGTTTTCACCGGTTACCTGTACCCAGTATGTCCCGGGTTCGGTAACCGTGAACGTGGAGTCGGCGGACCCGTCCTGCCATATGTAGGAAAAATATCCGCCCCCGGCATTCAACAGCAATGTATCTGAGCCACAAACAATGGTATCATTCCCCAAATCTATATCGGGAGAAGGAAATACAACAATTGTCACCGAATCGGCAATAACGCCGCCACAGGTATCCGTTACGGTCACGTAATAAGTCGTTGTGGTATCCGGGCTGACATAAACCGTATCGGAAACATCGGCGAGGTTCTCCCATTCAAATGTATAAGGGGGCAATCCATAGGAAACGCCGATCCCGATCCAGGCTTCCTGCCCTTCGCATATGCCCACATCACCTGAATTTTCGATTTCCATTTCCTGATAATCTTCCACGGTCACCAAAATAGAGTCGATGGCAGAGCATCCATCTGCAGTGGTTACCTGCACCCAGTAAATCCCTGTGGAATCCACATATTGTGTCTGTCCATCGGAACCATCCTGCCACAAATAACCTGAAAAACCTTCGCCCGCATCCAATTCAAAACCTGTTCCCCCTTCGCAGACAACCACGGTGGTATCATTTCCCAAATCCACTTCAGGGTATCGGGTGAGCACAATATTGTCCAAAAGCACATAACCGTCATAAGTGGTCGGGGTGCTGTAATAGGCCTCAATAATTATAAATTCGTAATCAAAAGTGCTTGGGTGGATGGTGAAATCATAGGTAATCCACTCTTCATGGTCAATAAGGGGCGATTGCCACAGCAAATCTTTTTTGTTGCAATTTTCGTCCGTGCCATAAAAAATGGTTATTGCAGGTAGGTGGCCATAATCGGTAATCCCATAGGCGAGGTCGATTTTGAACAAGTAACAGGAATCAACCGAAAGGTTCACCTGAAAAGGACTTTGGACATCTTCCCACGTATTGGGCGCCCAGGCATCGGGCCCACGGGTGGTCATCCCGATATACGTGCTTCCGTCCGAGGCCGGGGTATAAACGCCAAAAGCGCCCGGTTGTGTATCGGCTGTACTATTGCCATCGCATTGGTACCAGGGAGGTGGTGACACGTCCGGTTGGGGATAGCCTTCAAATGACGGATTGGAAAGATATTGCCCGAAAATGGAAAGAGGGTAAACCAAAAGTACGATGATAAAAACGTGCCGGTATTTTAAAAACAGTTTCCTCATAATATTATAATACTCTCAACAATTTAACAAAAACAAAGTTCAAATAACCGAATAAAGGTATGGGGACTAATTCAGCCCGGGTTCTTTTTCTGTTTTCAGTCCTTGATTATCTTCTTTACGGTCAACGTGTTTTCATTTCCCAGTTCAATGAAATAGATCCCTTTCGAAAGTTCTTTAATGTTGATTTCGTTTGATTCGGGGATTTTCCCCTGCATCATTACTATTCCATTAATGTTGATTATTTTGTAGGCAGTTTCCCGCTCAATGTTTTTTATCGATAAATTGCTTTTTGCCGGATTGGGGAAAACGGATATTTCCCCTGTGTCTTCTGTTTCTTCCACCCCTGTTATTATTTCTTCGCAATCCTGGTGGTTCCAGCCATAACCCGAATGAAATGGGCTCAAGAACAAGCCCGTGTTATCGTCTTCGTAACACCGTAAGGGCCCGTCAAGTGAACCGTCCAATGTAGGAAACATAAATGAAGTATTTCCAATTCCTTCGATAACATGATTGCCGAATTCAATTGACATCCCGTCACCACATGTTATGTATTGGATTTTCCTTTCCTGGTCGTTTATCATTATTGTCCCCGTTGAATCAATAATCATTTTCAGGGAATTGTCATCATAGGTAATAAAAAAATCCAACACGATTGTGTCGCCTGCATTGGCACCAAAGTCATACAATAGTTGAAAGTCCTCCGCTGCATAAAAGAATACACTATCGTTTTCGGAGTACATATAATGGTAAGAAACATTGGTTGTGTCAAGATAACGCTCGACTTCGATTAGTTTCTTGCATTCAATTCCGTTAATTGTCGTGTCAGAAACAGATTCAAATGTTTTAAACGAAGTCACGCTTGGATCAATCGTCCTTTGCGTGTAATGCCATATGGAACCAATTGGTGCAAATTCTTGCGCGAAAACCTGAAAGGTGAGCGCAAAGAAAATAGATAGAAGTGTTGTTTTTTTCATGATTGTGTTTTTACGGTTTGTGTATGAATCGGGGCGGTTTACATCCGGCTGCCTTTTCGGTACGGGAAAAGACCGCTTGCCCCACCTAAGCCGGCTTTGCCGTTTCCGTCCGTATGCTATGTGGGCCTTTTGCCATCGCACATTATTCTAAATCAATGATTATCTGTATGTTTTCTTTAACCAATTTGATTAAGGCTGATGGTAAGCTTCCAATTTTGTTTATTAGTCTTTTATTATCGATTGCACAAATCTGGTCGATCATTATATCACTATTTTGATTCAGGTTTGCCATTCCTTTCTTGAGGTGAACTCTTAATATTTCAGAGCCTATTTTTATATTTGTCGTGATTGGACAAACGATAGTTGAAGGATGAGGGATTTTGTTCAACAAATTAGTCTGGACGACTAAAACCGGTCTGGTTTTTCCTGGTTCTGTTCCAATTTGAGGATTCAAATCTGCAATCCATATCTCGAATTGTTTAATCGACATAATCTATCTCCTCAAACTCTTTAAGTACGGACATCGAATCACTTTTTACTAAATCAGATTCTTTTTTCAGTTGTTTTTCAATCATCAACCCTCTCTGAAGTCTATTGTAATAATCAATAGCCTCGTTAATATATCTGTTTCGCGATTTTTCCATTCTTGAAAGAATCTTTTCGGTTTCCCCGAAGATAGAGTCGTCAATTTTCAATGATATTGTTTTCATGATATTTGTTTCGTATATTGCAAAGGTATATCAAATAGGTATATTCTCCAAAGGATTATTGATTTCTTTCTTGTGTGCGGCACAACGATTTGGCTATGTGTGCGGGATTTCAAAGCTACGAACTTTCAAATTGGCACTTAGCTAAACCTTTGTGTTTTGTTTTTATCTTTTCATTTTTAAAAGCTAAACCAAAGGTTTAGCGGTTTTTATTAATTGCTATAAACTTTTAATTTGCCACCAAAACCCGCATTACGTATAGGTTTTGTTAGGCATAGTAATTTTTATTCAGGATTTTTTATTAAATTTATTTGTCCTGTTGGCATTATCCAAACTGATGCAATAGGTTTTCTTTCATGAGCAATATCATTCGCTTTTTGTGCATCAAGAGTTGTTATATCAGGAACAGAACTTTTGTCAATGTAATAAAAACTTGCTGTTACTTCTACTTTACTAAAATAACTTTTCTCGATAATACCTGTCAATATCCGCCTGTCTTTGTTTGTGTCTAATGCGAATATGTTCCATACAAAG
>JAADJA010000148.1:25329-36029 GCA_013151015.1 Chlorobiota bacterium | reverse complement strand
AATTATTATTTAATTTTGCTATCAATAGTTTTTGTAAGTTTGGATTGATTTAGGTTTAAACAAATTAGTTTGTATTTAAACGTAAAATCCATGGATCTTTCAGATTGAAACTTGCAAAAAGTCTTTTCACAGATTACCCTATCATGAAAGCAAAAGTAAATATTCGTATCGTTTTTTTAGCAAAAAGTTTCATTTTATTATTGCTGTTCACACAATGTGGCAGCAAAAGCAAGGAAACCAGCGAGAGCCATTCCTACAATATCGTTTTCTTGCACCATAGTACCGGGTTTAATATCTGGAAAGGGAAAACGGGCAACATAGGAAGAATTGACCGGATGCGTGGCAAAGAATATGATGTGCCGGCATGGTTTACCGATTTCAATAAAACCCATGGCACAAATTACCGGATAACACAGCAGGTATTCCCAAAAGCAAAACCTTACGGATGGAACAACTACCCGTATGACTACTACAACATTTGGGTAAAACATGGAAATGCCGACAGTTACAAAGAAGAACCCACATTAAAAACCCTTACGGCTAAATATGACTTGATTATATTCAAGCATTGTTTCCCGGTAAGCGGGATTGAAGCAGATTTGGGAAAAGCAGATATCGATTCCCCCGAAAAAAGGATCGAAAACTATAAACTCCAATATGAAGCCCTAAAAGCAAAGATCCACGAATACCCCGAAACCAAGTTTTTATTGTGGACCGGTGCCGCCCTTGTCAAAGGGGAAACAACACCTGAAAAAGCGGCCCGTTCAAGGGAATTTTTCACATGGGTGGTAAATGAATGGGACGAAGAAAACGACAACCTTTTCTTATGGGATTTTTATGAACTGGAAACCGAGGGCGGGGTTTACCTAAAAGATGAATATGCTGTCAACAACAATGACTCGCACCCAAATCCTGAGTTTGCCGCAAAGGCAGCTCCACTTTTTTGCCAAAGAATAGTTGAGGTTATTGAAACCAAGTAAAAGAGAACTTCGTTAACAGAACTAAAAACAAAACATTGCACCCAATAACATGAACCCTTAACTTACAGCTCAAAATAGTTATTAATCAAATTTGAAATTTACTTATTATGATTGAGACTTTAAATGTTAAAGAAAGTATCAAGAAATTTATTGCCGAAACAGCTTTTGTCCCCGTTGATGAAATCAAGGATGACACTTTGATTTTTGCCGAAGGGATTTTTGACTCAATGGGTTTTCTGTCATTGATTAACTATATCGAAGACGAATATCGCATAAAAGCAGAAGATTCCGAATTACTGGAAGACAATTTCGAATCGGTAAGTGCCATCGAAAAATTCATCCACAGGAAATTATCCTAATACAAGGTCATGTGCGGCATAGCCGGAATATTCAACTTTTCATCCCCTGTAAAACCGATCCGAGAAGGAAACCTGAAAAACATGCTTTCCTCCATCAGGCACCGCGGGCCTGACGAGAGCGGAATGTACGTGGGCAATAACATCGGGATTGGCAACGTAAGGTTGAGCATCATTGACCTTGCCGGGGGACAGCAACCGCTTTCAGACTGTTCAGGCAGGTACTGGATTGTTTACAACGGGGAGCTTTTCAATTACATTGAAATCAAGAAGAACCTTGAAAAAAAAGGGGTTCAATTCCATACCAACAGTGACACAGAAGTAGTAGTTGCCGCATATGCAAAATATGGGGCAAAATGCCTGGACAAGTTCAATGGCCAATTTGCCATTGCCATTTGGGACAAAAAAAAACAGGAGCTGTTCCTTGCTCGCGACAGGGTTGGGATACGCCCGTTGTTCTACACAAAACATAAGGGTTCTCTGTATTTTTGTTCAGAAATAAAAGGGATTTTTGAAAACCCGGAAATCCCCAGGGTTATTTCCCCTAAGGGCCTTTCCCAGGTTTTTACTTTTTGGGCGGTTATTTCGCCCAACACCCCTTTTAGGGATATTTTTGAAGTACCACCCGGCAGTTATATCCTGGTGGACAGAAAAGGATTTAAGATTAACAAATATTGGGCCTGGTCTTTTTTACAAAAAGACAATTCAAGCAAACAGAACCTGGAAGAATCGGTTGAAGAACTCAGGGAGCTTTTCAGTGATGCGGTTAAAATCAGGCTCAGGGCCGATGTACAAGTTGCAGCTTACCTTAGCGGAGGGCTTGATTCCAGCATTACCACTTCCTTTATCCAAAGTGCGAACCCGGATATCCTTAATACTTTTTCCATTGGTTTCAAGGACAAGGCCTTTGATGAAACAGGATATCAATTGGAGGCATCAAAATATTTCAACACCCGGCATTTCGCTTATCCTGTTTCAGATGAGGAAATTGCTGAAAGTTTTGTTGAAACAATAAGGCACACTGAATCCCCCATCCTGCGCACCTCCCCCACTCCCATGTACTTATTGTCGAAAAAAGTGAGGGAAAACAACATAAAGGTTGTGATAACCGGCGAAGGGGCCGATGAAATGTTTGCAGGGTACAATATTTTCAAAGAGGCTAAGATCCGTAGGTTTTGGGCACGTGAACCCAAATCGGCAATCAGGCCGTTACTCCTTTCAAAACTTTATCCCTATTTGCCACAAGTCAGGGGAGCCAAGCTTATCAACCTTAAGTTCTTTTTTGGTTACAAGCTAAGTGAAACGGGCAACCCTTATTATTCCCATTTATTGAGGTGGCACAACACCTCACGTATCCGGAATTATTTTTCGGGGGAAACCCAAAATGGCCTTTCAGGATATGACCCAATGGACGAAATTGATCATTTCGTTGACCCGGCGATAAAAAACTGGGGCAATTTGGAAAAATCCCAATATCTTGAATCATCCATATTCATGTCATCGTATTTGCTTTCATCGCAAGGCGACAGGATGGCCATGGCCAACTCGGTGGAAGGGAGATACCCTTTCCTCGACCACAGGATCATTGAACTTGCTTCACGATTGCCCGATGATTTTAAGCTGAACGGCTTGAACGAAAAATTCATCCTAAAGAAAATGATGGGCGGAAAAATCCCGGGTTCAATCTTAAAAAGGAGCAAGCAAGCCTATCGGGCACCCATAGCTTCCAGTTTTTTCGGGAATAAAAAACCCGAATATGTAAAAGAAGTACTATCAAATAAAGAACTGACCTCAACGGGGATTTTTGATCCGTACAGGGTTGGAAAATTAATCGAGAGAATGGAAAAAGGCCCAAACCAATCGGAAATGGACAATATGGCAATTACAGGAATAATCTCCACACAATTGCTTCATGGGCTTTTCGTCAACAACAAACCCAAGGTGTACCCTCCTTCTTACCTGCCAAATTTAAGAATAGTACGTGAAACAAATACCTAACTTTGCACCCGTTGTGAAATAACAGCTTACGGGAATGAAATCAGGCGAACAAAATATTACCTCAAAAGAACAATTCCAGACCGGGAATGTCATCCTTATTTCACTCGCCCATCACTTACATGATATTTATTCTTCTTTCCTTGCCCCCATCCGTCCACTTCTTATCGAGAAATTTGGGATTACGCTGGCAATGGCTTCATTGTGGGATTTAGTCCAACGCTTGCCCTGGCTGCTAAACCCGATCATCGGTATTATTGCCGAAAAAACAGCCGCCCGGTATTTTGTGATCATAACCCCGGCCATTACAGCCATCACAATGAGTTTGCTTGGGTTGGCCCCTTCATTCACGGTGGTGGCGATTTTGCTGTTCGTAATGGGCATCAGCGGTGCAATGTTCCATGTCCCGTCACCGGTAATGGTAAAAAGGCTATCGGGGAACCGTACCGGAAAAGGCATGAGCTTCTTTATGTTTGGAGGGGAAATGGCACGTACAATCGGCCCGCTTGTGATAACCGGGGCTGTTACATTATGGGGATTGGAAGGCACATGGAAACTTATCCCCTTTGGATTGTTGGCATCGCTGATATTATACTTTCGTTTGAAAAAAATAAGAATCTCCACCGACATCCAAAGCAAAACCGCAAGCAAAGGCTTTTGGCAAACATTTAAAAACCTTCTCCCTTTTTTCATTGTCCTAATCGGGATAACATTTTTTAGGGCAATCATGAAATCCGGGCTAACGGCCTTTCTCCCAACCTACTATTTTAGCGAAAAAGGGGAAAGCCTCTGGTTTGCAAATTCCGCACTTGCCTTGTTCCAGCTTGCCGGGGCAATCGGGACAATCGTCTCCGGGACTGTTTCCGATAAGTTGGGCCGCAAAACTTCCCTGTTGATCATTTCTTTCCTCACCCCCATCCTGATGTTCCTTTTTATTTCTTTCTCCGGATGGCTCAGTTTTGTTTTCCTTGTACTTCTTGGCTTTTTTATTTTTGCACCGGGCCCTGTCCTCATGGCATTGGTACAGGACGTTGGAAAAGAAAAGCCGGTGTTCGCCAATAGCATTTACATGACGATAAGCTTTATCACGGCTTCCCTCTCCGTTGTAATATCCGGGATCATTGGCGACTGGGTTGGATTGGAAATGACTTACAGAATTTCGGCCTTCATTGCCATTGGGGCAATCCCTTTCGTATTGATGTTGAAAAGTAAAAGAAAACCACAAAATTAATTTATGTTAAGCTCCTGAATTGTTTTAATTTTGTTGGATTGGTTTTTTCATCTGTAAATAATCTATTAAGAACGATGACACAAAATATCCCTCTTGCTGAAATATTACGACCAAAAACACTTGATGATTATACCGGACAAGGGCATTTGGTGGGCAAGGGAGCTATTTTACGGCAAGCCATCGAAAGCGGGAACATCCCTTCCATGATTTTCTGGGGACCACCGGGAGTTGGCAAAACCACACTTGCATTTATTATTTCCCAAATGCTCAAGCGGCCCTTTTTCACATTGAGCGCAATTAGTTCCGGTGTGAAGGATGTGAGAAAAGTTATTGCAGATGCAAAAATCCTTGTCGGAGGTGCCATCCTTTTTATCGATGAAATCCACCGTTTCAACAAATCGCAGCAGGACTCACTGCTTGGGGCGGTCGAAAAAGGGATTATCACATTGATTGGCGCCACGACCGAAAACCCTTCATTTGAAGTGATTTCCCCCCTTCTTTCCCGTTGCCAGGTCTATATCTTACAAGAATTGAACAAAGACCATCTCACCGGTCTTCTCGAAAAAGGGAAAACAGAACTGGAAGCCCAAAGCAATCTCAAAATAAAAATCAAGGAAAACGAAGCTTTGCTGAGGATTTCGGGAGGTGACGCAAGAAAACTTTACAATGCCCTGGAATTGATCGTAAATGCAGAAAGCATTAAATCAAACCAAATTATCATCAACAATGAAAACGTCCAGAAGGTAATCCAAAAAAACCTTGTGATTTATGATAAGGCGGGGGAAATGCACTATGATATTATTTCTGCTTTTATAAAATCGCTGCGGGGAAGCGACCCCAATGCGTCCGTATATTGGTTGGCCCGTATGGTAGAAGCCGGTGAAGACCCTAAGTTCATAGCCCGTCGCATGTTGATCCTTGCTTCGGAGGATATTGGAAATGCGAACCCCACAGCACTTGTTTTGGCACAAAGTTGTTTTGAGGCAGTAAAGTCCATTGGTTATCCCGAATGCAGGATCGTTTTGTCACAAACCGCCATTTACCTCGCTTCGTCGGCAAAAAGCAATGCTTCCTATATGGCCATCAAAAACGCACAAAAACTCGTTGCCCGAAGTGGTGACCTGCCAGTGCCCCTCCATATCCGCAATGCCCCTACTTCTTTGATGAAAGATATAGGATATGGAAAAGCTTATAAATATGCACATGATTTTGAGAATAATTTTACCGAATCGGAGTTTTTACCGGATAAAATAAAAGGGGAAAAGTTTTACGAACCGGGGAACAATGCCAGGGAAAATGAAATGAGAAAACATTTGAAAAAGCTTTGGAAAGATAAATATGGCTACTAAACCTTTTGAGTCGAAGCAGGCAATTGCAAAGGAGGCCCGGAAAGTTTGAAAAGCTGACAGTTAAGCATTGGAACAAAAAAACATAGATGATATTCAAATCAATAATAACAAGGAGGGAAACAGCAAAGCGGGGGATTAAAACACTTGACTTTCTATTTCTGATGTTCGTTTTGACAACTTTAAACTATTCTTGCAAAGACACCATCGAAGGGATCAAGGTAACCAATTATTACGATGCGTGTCCGGCTTTTAACACCGACCTCGGTGACCTTGCAACATTCAAGGACCCAAACAACCTATTCTCCATACGCTTTCCTTACAATTGGGATGTACGTGAATCCTTTTCTGACACCTTATATGGGATTTTTGGGGCCAATATGCTGGAATCTTCTTCGGATATCGAAAAACTGGAATCCATTTCCGCAGTTGCTTATCAAACCATTGATTCTTTGGAAGTTTATGCTGCAAACGAAATCCGTGGGTTAAAAAATGAATCAAACATTAAAGTCAAACAAGTCGGGAGAACTGTAATTAACGGCAATAAGGTCATCTGGGTTTTGTTCAAATCAAAAGAGGAATTAACAAGCAAAGGCAATCTGGTCATTTACATCAAAAAGCCATCTTCAAATATTTTATTCATCTTGCAGGCTTCCGTTTATTCCTCTGATAATTACAAGGAGAGACTATGCAACCTAAAGCAACTGTTAAATACGTTCAAGCTTTCGTCAAATTAGGACAAGACCTTAAATAAAAGAATTATTTTTGCACAAAAACAAATCGAACCATGTTCAAGATACCAAAAATCCAACATACTTTATCCGATAACTTTTTCCTGATCGCAGGGCCTTGCATCATTGAAAATGAAACCATGCCTTTTGACATTGCAAAAAAAATCAAAGAGGTTACGGACAAACTAAAAATCCCTTTCGTGTTTAAAGCTTCCTATAAGAAAGCCAACCGATCGAGATTGGATTCGTTTACGGGAATCGGCGATACCAAAGGCTTGAAAATCCTGAGGGAAGTTGGGTACAACCTAAACATCCCAGTTCTTACCGATATACATTCCGTGCTTGAAGCCAACCTTGCAGCACCTTATGTTGATATTTTACAAATCCCGGCCTTTCTTTGCCGGCAAACCGAATTATTGGTTGCGGCAGCCAAGACAGGAAAAATCGTCAACATCAAAAAAGGACAGTTCCTTTCTGCTGGGGCAATGAAATTTGCGGTGAACAAAGTCAGGGAGTCAGGAAACGAGAAGATTATGCTTACCGAAAGGGGAAACAGTTTTGGTTATGGCGATCTCGTGGTCGATTTTAGGGGAATACCTGAAATGCAGTCTTTTGACGTACCTGTTGTTCTGGATTGCACCCATTCGTTGCAGCAACCCAATCAAGCTAACGGAATAACAGGTGGTCAGCCGGAACTAATTGAAACCATTGCAAAGGCAGGGATTGCGACCGGGGTCGATGGCATTTTTATCGAAACACACACCAACCCTACCAAAGCCATGTCGGACGGTGCCAATATGCTGCCCCTTGATCAGCTTGAATGTTTATTGGAAAAACTTTTGAAAATCCACCAGGCAATCCGTAGGTAAAGAAAACCCCCAGCCATCAAAGGAAAGCCAGGGGAATGATCATGAAGAGAAAATTTATCTGACATTGATAGGCAACATCAGAATAAAAAGCAGAAAAGAACTATAACAGCCGGAACACAATCTTTAAATTATTCTTTGCCGACTTCTACGGCACAATTGTTAAAATGCACCTGACTTAGTTTTTTTGTCACATAATTTGTAAGCTCGCGATTGCTT
This sequence comes from Chlorobiota bacterium, assembly GCA_013151015.1. Classification (GTDB taxonomy): domain Bacteria; phylum Bacteroidota; class Bacteroidia; order Bacteroidales; family JAADJA01; genus JAADJA01. Next base: position 28,305 of record JAADJA010000148.1, on the reverse strand, counting down.
GAGTTTACTGCTCTTACAGCAAGTTGACCATTGGAATCAAAAACAAGGCTGACCAACACAAGTCCTTCCAGCCTTTCGTTTATCGGCCATTGCGGATATCCCAATTGCTTTTGAATACAATAAATCGAAGTGTTGAGTTGTCCGGCTGAAATAACGACTTCGTCGAGTTCGACACCTTTGATTTCATCTTTTTCACGTTCGCTTATTTGATTTGGAAAACCATTTATCGAATGGAAAGGCCTTTGATTTAATACGATGGGGTTATCTGAAGAATTAGGGGAAACTTTATCCACCATCATGTTGAGAAGGGTAAACGAATAGGCCGAGCTAATTGCGAAAATCCCGGCAGCGATTAAAAGCATTTTTAGTGTTTTCATGGTCTTGTGGTTTTTAATTGTTTTATATTTAAAATATTTCCGGTTCTGTGAATATTGTTCCGACAACTATGCCAAGCCGCATAACTTACTGCATTAAAGAGCTTAACCAATTAAGTACTGTTCGGTTCCAAAATGAAAAGTGTTCGGGGAAAGTTCAAAATTGTTCGATTGTGAACAATTTGGAACAAACATCAATTGTAAAACAGATAAAACCCGGGACAACAAAACAAAGGCTTCCAATGAACTTTGAAATTATTTTCATTTCGTTTACCTTAGCGGTTTTTAAACAAACTTACATTTAACATTATGAGGTTCTTCACGTTATTATTGACTTTCAGTATCATCGCATCTGGATTTGCCCAAAAACCACAAACAAAAGATAAAGCCATCTATAAAGAGAAACAAGCTGGTTTCTATCAAAACACGATTTTAAAAGGGATTACAACGTATCAACAAGAGAAAAAGAAAGCCGTACCCATGTACCTCGCTGTTGACATGGAAGGGAAGTCTTTTCCCACAAACCCGGATGATTATACAATACTATCGCATATTGGCCCAATATCCCAGGGATCTACCGGGACATGCTGGGGTTTTTCATCCACTTCATTTGTTGAATCGGAAGTTGCCCGCATAACAGGAAAAAAGATTGCGCTTTCGCAAATGTTCGTGGTTTACCATGAATACATCGAAAAGGCCAGGGCGTATGTGCAAAGCCGCGGCACCTCCAATTTCAGTGAAGGGTCTGAAGTAAACGCCACGATGGGGCTTTTGAAAAAGTATGGCACAGTTACGAAAGAGGCTTACACCGGGCTTCTGGGAAATCAGGAAATCTATGACCACCGTGAGATGGTGAACGAAATGCAATCCTATTTAAAAACCGTGAAACGGGACAATTTCTGGAACGAAAAGGTTGTAATCGAGACCATTCAGGATATTTTAAACCATTTCATGGGAGAGCCCCCTGTAAAATTCAGTTTTGAAAACCAGGAATACACGCCCCTGGATTTCTTGCACAAAGTTTTGCAGTTCAACCCGGGGGATTATTATAATTTCATGTCAACCACGGCCCAAACCTATAACGAGAAGGGGGAATTGAAAGTCCCTGACAATTGGTGGCACAACAATGATTATTACAATGTCCCATTGGACGACTTTATTTCCATCTTTAAATATGCCTTGAAGAATGGTTATGGTGTGGCTTTTTGTGGTGACGTGAGCGAACCCGGATACGACCGTTATTCCGAAGTGGGGATTATCCCAAGCTATGATATCCCACACGATTATATCAACGAAGATTCCCGCGAGTTCCGATTCTATAACCGGACGACCACCGATGACCATTGCATGCACGTAATCGGGTATGTGGAGCGGGAAGATGGATGGTGGTTCATGATCAAGGATTCGAGTTCAGCCGGTTTCGACGGGCCGCACCAGGGATACCTTTTCCTCCATGAAGATTATATCAAACTAAAAATCCTGTCCGCATTGGTTTATAAATACGGGGCCAAGGAAGTACTTGACAAAATCATCAAATAGGAATAGGGAACACTTACCTTGTTTTACCACATCTTTCAATTTTGTTCATGTGCATTTACAATTTATCTGTTTTTTATAAATAATAGTTCGGTAAATAATTACAATGTATTGATTGCCATATATTTATAATTTGAAATGTGTTTTACTATATTGTTGTATGTCAATACGTTGCGTTCTTTGCGGCGTTGCGCGAGAAAAAATTACCGAAGTATTATAAACACAGATATGTATTTTCAAATATTATTACTACTCAGGGGAATTGTCGGTTCTTTTGTGGTAAAAGATGATATTGAAGTTGGTTCGTTAAATGCGATCCCGTTATGGTTGTTCGGGTTTTTGTATTGATGTTCAAACTCAAAAGACCATTAATTCCCTGACTTTTTCCGTATCATGGAAAGCACAGGTTTTAAGGTAAACAGGCATAAGATTGCCCTGAACATTTGTCAAGCCCAAAATATCAATTATGGCAACTGCCTCCGGACTTTCAATTCCCCGGCTTAAAACATCAATCCTTTTATATTTACCTTTTTCTAAGCAGTGTAGAAACATAAGGCCTCTCAGCACGAGAAGGCATAAAGCAGACATGGTCGAAACTGCCGACAAGCTCAAAATCACCTCTCATCGTATATCATTTTTTAATCCTATCATTCTGTTTTCATGCCCGCTGCCTTTAGTATCTTCTCCATCAGGCACCACTTGGTAATGCTTGATTGAAAAAGGTTCAATCCTACAAATGCAGTAAATAAATACCACAATTCGTCCACAAAATATCCCAAAGCCAGAGATGCAAGGATGAAAATCCCTGCAATTGCTTTTACTCCATCGTTTACTATCATTTTTTCCGTTTTGAATTTGATTTAACTTATGTTGTTAACTATATCAATGTTGCTTTTCAGGCGTTCAATCAATACTTCTTTAATAAGCCCACATGCCGTTGTGATTTTATCGGATGAAATGTTATAATAAACATTTACCCCTTCTTTTCGCTGGGTCAAGATCCCATTGGTAAGCATTATTGACAAATGCCTGGCGAGTGTTGATTTACTTATCCCAATCAAGCATT
>JAADJA010000148.1:0-25313 GCA_013151015.1 Chlorobiota bacterium | reverse complement strand
GCAAGCTCGTGACCTTTGTCTTTTAAGTGGAACACTGTTTCAAGTCTTATTGGATGCGCAAAAGAATTGCACATTTCCGCATGTAGTTTAAATAGAATCTTATCTGAATTCATATCCAATTACATATTTGTTTGTTTTCGAGTTTGCAAATATACAAACTATTAAATCAAAAAAAACAACTTTTCAACATATTTTTTTAATTGAAAAAAATGGGCAATCAGTTGTTGTACGTCCATTCTTACAAAAGAACGCCAAACATCTGATTTCAAATACTAAATCCAATATAATGGAACATAACAGACAAAGGCAACCCAGTCAATTATAATTACACCTGAGTTGATTTAAAATTTATGCAAAGATCATTATCGCGAGATAACAAGCTTTTTCATTTTCATGGAATTGTTTTTCCATATCCCCAAATAATAAATACCATTGGGAAAGTCATTTAGTGAAAGCCGTATCGTTAGAGCATTGCCAATATCCTTTGACAAAACCAATTTACCAACAGGATCGAATATTTTCACCTGACGGTTTTCGGTGTTGTCAGTAAATCGCAACATAACATAATCGGATGCGGGGTTCGGATAAAGCGCAATATCGCCCGGGTCATCCGTATCCTCCAAACCAGTAACAAGGCTCCCAATGTCAATATTGTCGATATACAGATTATTGCCACCATCGGTGATATTTACGATCTTGATTTGAACATACTGGTCCGAGGCGTAATTGGCCAATGGTATTTCAGCACTTTTCCATTGTGAAGAATCAGGGATGAAAGGTGTTGTTTGCGTAGGCCCGGTGGCCAATGCGTTGCCCGTACGGTAAAATATCTGTGTGAAATTGGAGCCACAATCGGTCGAAAGCAAAACGAGCATCTCATCCGAAAAAGAAGGGTCGGACCGGGCATATGCCCACTTAAACGTCATCGTTGGTTCCAACATGGAGGTCAAGTCAAAATAGGGAAAGATTATTTCATCGGCCGACCCATAGTTGATATTGATGAGGTTGTTGATTTTTATGGAATAACCACCCGAAACAGAAGCCGCTGAATCCAAACCCCAGGTAATTCCCCCGTCAGGGTTGTTGATAATAATGCCCTGCGGAGGGAATATCCCCGAATCAAAATACTCGGAAAAAGGCAATGCGTTACCGACCCCGGGATTTGAAACCGTGATATAATCATTGATGGCAAGGCTATCGGTGGTGGTTCCATCCGAGACAATAAGCTTAACCGCAAAACTCCCAATGGAATTGTAGGTGATGCTGGGATTTGGCAATGTGGAAGATTCCGGTGTGCCACCAACAAAAAACCATTGCCATGAAGTGGCCACATTAAGCGAAATATCCATGAACCCTACTTCATTGCCTATACATATATCAGGTGTCAACGTAACAAAATTGGCGGCCACGCCACATATTTCCGGGGCGATATAATTTGTGTCACAACCTGTTGACACCAAATTGTCATCGCTCCAAATAAAAGTCCTGATGGTGTCAAGGGTGGCCTGTACCCTTAGTTTCTGGCCATTGGTAAACATATCCTTGCAAGCACCGGGCGTGTAGTTCATATAATTTTCCTTCTGGTCGTTTTCATCGGGGACATCATTTGAACAGGTGTTCAATGTGGTGCACGAAAAACTGGGGGATGCCTGGGGCGGGGTATCGCAAACGTAATCCCCATCGAAGCACACATCGTCCCCACAGCCATTGTTAAAAGTATGGTACAAGCCAAACCAGTGCCCCACCTCGTGCGTGGTCGTCCTCCCCAGGCTCGATGATGCCGTTCCGGTATTGCCAAACACATTGCTGCGCACCACAATCCCGTCTTCAGCGGGCGGTCCGCCAGGAAACGAAGAGTAGCCAAGTATCCCACCCGTAATGGTTTTGACAAGGTAAATGTTCAGGTATTTTGTGTTGTCCCAAAAACTCAGTTGGGTAAGCATTGCCCTTTCGTAGGTTTGGTGGTAGGTCAACAAGGAATTAATCCTTACGATCCCATTGGTGCAATTGCCGTTGGGATCGATCCTGGCCAGGCAAAACCTGACTTTGGTGTCCACACCGTTTCCATCACCATTGGATCCGGGGATTTTTCCAAAATCCTCATTTAAAATATTTATCTGGCTTTCGACCTGTTCATCCGAAATATTCTCGGAACCCCCATTATGGATAACATGGACTACTACGGGGATTACCTTTGAACTGTCGGCCAACGGATTGTTCATCAAGTTGTTTTTGAGCCTTTCAACACTTGCCTGAATAGCAGTTTCCGTTTTTAAAATACTCTTGTTGTTTGTGTATTCATCAAAGTAACAAGGGGCTTGTGGTTCTGTTTGGGCATTTAGGGAAATTATGGACAAGGATCCAGAAAACCAAACTAGCAAGATCGTTTTGATCAGTTGTTTCAAGTAGTTCATTTTAAATTGTTTTAGTACGACAAGTTTCGAGGATTAAAGATATGGTTCAACACTATCTTGATTTACAACCTGATTTATTGCTTTTTGTTCATTTCCATTGCTTTTTGGGACACTCTTTCCAAATGCACATAATCCTAAAAAACCAAAAGCCGTTGCATTTAAAAACACAACGGCTTTTCATTACTTCCGTAAGTTTCTTACGAAACCATTCATTATCGCATTAAGGAGAGTTTCCCCAATTTTGGTGTTCCGTTTACATTCACCACATAAACATATATCCCTGCCGGCAAGCTCCCGTTCGCATTGAACTTTAGCTTATAAGTGCCCGGCGACTGTGTTGCGTCAACAAGTGTTTGTACAACACGGCCATTGGAGTTATATATTGTCACCTTTATGTCCGATTCATGCTCAACCTGATATTGTATTATAGTGGAGCCTTTAAATGGATTTGGATAAGCAAGGACTTCAATGTCATTGGCGGAAAACTGGCTCACTGCATTTGGGGATGTTTCGAAGTTTACGTTCTCATACATCAGGTGCAAAAAGCCATGCCCTGTGCCCGGTACGGGATCCATGTTCCCATCCATGTCAAATGGGGGCAGTATAATATGCGTTTCCCTCATATTTGGATCATAGTTACTGGAATCGACCACGCCACTCGGTATCATCATCAGGTCATCGTTCCTCACCCTGGAGCCCACCATCATGTGGACAATCCTATTCTCGGCCAGCACATTCCCGTTTTCGTCCTTTAAATTGGTTATCCCCCACAGGGTAACATAAGAAGTAAGTTTGGGCATTAGGTCGGTTCCGATCCCGGTATTGCCGTGCATCAGTTTATTGAAGCCTACGCCACCATAAAACGTATGGTCACCTGCCCCATCAGGCTTATGGATAATCATTATTTTATCGATCATGAATTTATCGCCATTGGGTCTTTCAAAATTGATGTTCACGTAAGCAACGCTGTCCATTGATTGGGGCGAGTCAACCGAATCCACGTCCACCACGCTTATTTCATAATTTCCGGCTGCAATACTGATGTTGTTTGAAAATGGGGTTGGGTCCATTGCCGGGTTCATAACCGCCGGTCCTGGCAAGATTTCATAAACCTTCGTCCAATCTTTATTTGCACCCATCAACATTGGTTTTTCGAACATCATATGAAGGAAACCATGGTCGGTACCGGGAATGGGATCCATTTCACCAGCCATGTTCAAAGGGGGGAGAATCACATGCGTGTGCGCATTTCTGATATTGTAATCCGAGCGGTCAACCACCACATTGGTATCCAGTTTCATTTCGTTGCGAACATTTGTGGCTACCATCATATGGATAATCCTGTTGGAAGCAATTACCGTATCGGCATTTGCATCCTTTAAATCGGTCAATCCCCACAAGGTGATATAGGCCATCATTTTTGGCATCAGGCCGGTACCTATACCCGTTGTGCCATGCATTGACTTATTCAGCCCCACGCCGCCAAAAAATGTATGGTCGCCCGCACCTTCGGGTTTATGGATAATCATTATTTTATCAATTTTATACTGCCTTCCATCATTGCCCATGAACAGGATATTCACACTTGTCACGGAGTCCTGTGAGTCCATTGAATCTTCTGGATCAATGTCGGCCACTTCAATGCTAAACGAACCGCTCGACATATTAATACTGTCGGAAAACGGTGTTGGGTCCATCTCGGGGTTAATCACCGATGGGCCGGGCATTATTTCATAAACCAATCCGTTGGCAGAACTCTCACTCGCACTAAATTCAACGATCCCCGGATAATCGGCCGAAGAATTTGCGGTTTGACCCATCGTGTTATGGGAGTACATGCTTATGGATAAAAAAAGTACCCACACATAAATAAAGTTTGATTTTGTTTTCATGATGTTGTTGTTTGTTTGTAAATGAATTAAAGTTTAATTTCTTATAGCAATATTTAGTAGTTCAGTGCACACATCGTTATTTAAAGAAAAGGCACGGTGTGTTTTTTTAAGTTGATACCTGTTATAAATCAGATAATCAAGTTGTAATTTGGCGGTTAGTCGGGGGTTATTGGATAAACTTACATACAAACAAAAAAAGTAGCGGTATAAATACCACTACTTTTCAAAATATCTCAGAAGGGGAAGGTGTTATTCTTTATTTTCAGGAACAAGCAACCTTATAGTCAACAAGCCACAGAAACAGATATCCTATTTTTAAGTAGCACAACAACTCAGGGTGGCCACATCCTTGCCAAAGGTAATGGCAGCCAGTTTTACACCTTCGCTTAGGGTCAGGTATGGATAAAAACCGCTGGCCAGTTCTTTCACACTTATCCCATATTTGATAGCCATGCTCAATTGTTGGATAAGTTCACCGCCTTCGGGTGCTACCACCCTTGCACCAATTAGTTTATCGGTTTCCGTATTGCGGATCAGCTTGATAAAGCCCCGTGTGTCGTTTGCGGCAATTGACCTTGGGACATCCTTCAATTCAATTTTGGAGACTTCAAAAGGGATGCCTTCCCCCTTAGCCGTCTTTTCATCCAAACCGGCACCTGCTACCTGTGGGTCGGTAAAAACAACCCAGGGCAAAGATGAATAATCAACCTTAATGTCAGTGCCCGTGAAAGCATTTTCAACGGCGGTCTTGCCCTCAAAAGCAGCAGTATAAACATAAGAAGGGGTATCGATGCAATCGCCTGCCGCATATATATTGGGCAGGTTGCTTTGCAAATGTTTGTCCACCTTGATATGGCCGCTTCCTGTCAATTCCAGCCCGATCCGACGTACGGCCAACCTATCGGTATTGGGTTTTATGCCCGTTGAAACCAATATCATCCCGGCCTCGAAAATCTTTTTCACGCCGTTTTGTTCAGCTACCAGCCTTACATTGCCCCCAATTTGTGAAACTTTATCAAAGCGCAGGTTTGTTTGGATATCAACACCTTCCTTTCGGAGGTGCCGGGCAAGCTCCCCAGCGACATCGGCGGTTTGTTTTGAAAGCACTTGGCCGGAACGCTGGAGCAAGCTTACCTTTGTCCCCAAACGGTGGTACGCCTGCGCGATTTCAAGGGCAATGTATCCGCCACCGAGAACAATCATGGATTTGGGCTGTTCCTCCATTTCAAAAAGGGAAACATTTGTAAGGTAGTTAACCCCGGCCAATCCCTCAATGTCAGGGATTTTGGTTGTTGCACCCGTGGCAATAAGGAATTTTAGTGCAGAGTACCTGTCTTTGCCGTTGACCAAAATGGTTTTCCCATCAATAAATTCGGCCCAGCCTGAAATCATTTTCAGGTATTTGAAACTACTGACCACATCCATGTATTTCTTTTGCTGAAGGCTTGCGACCAATTTATTTTTATCTTTTATCACCCGTGCAAAATCAATTTCAACACCTTTGGGTTTAACGCCTGCAAAATTGGAGTGTTGTGCATGGAAAGCCGTTTCCCCCGCACGTATCAGGTTTTTGGAAGGGACACAGCCAACGTTTACGCAAGTCCCGCCAAAATCAAGGCCACCATTTACCATCAGTGTTGCAAGGCCGAGACCTTCAGCTTTTATAGCAGCGGAAAATGCAGCTGATCCACCTCCGATGATAATCAGGTCATATTCATTTGAAGGGCTATTGCTTTCACGAATCTCACCGACCACGTTATAATGCGTTTCCTTGTCGATGATCCCCCGTATTTCATCTTTCGATATTTTTGCAGGATCAAAAACAAATTCCCCTTTTTTATCGGGATAGCTTACTTTGTTGGACACAACACCTTGCTTAAGTTTAAAGTGTTTCTCTATGCTGGTAGCACAATTATCACAGGACATGCCTGATATTTCAAATTTTACGGTTTCCATTTTGTTATTTTCTAATTTCGTGTTTGCTTACTTTATAACTTGTTGCATCAATTGATTTGATGATCGCTTCTTCCGAGGTCTTCGATTTATCGAACTTCACGGTGGCTTTGCCGGTTTTATGGTCGGCCAATGCATCCAGCACACCATCCACTTCGTAAGCGGCATGGGTTACATGGCTGTCGCAGGCCGCACAGGTCATGCCCTCAATATCCATGTCCATGGTGACAATGTCGGAAGTGTTCACATAAACAACCTCTTTTTTATTATCGGGATAAAAAACCGGGGAATAATAGGGAAAGGCCATCATCAGGACGGCAAAAACCGTAACAATCCCAAGAAACTTCCTGGATTGCCAAAACGATGGACGTTCATCGGTTTCACAATCACACTGTATTTCTTCTTCCGATCGAGGTTTCAACTTTTGATACCAGGCAAAACCCAGCACCAAAACGGTCATACCTATCAAATAAGGTCTGTATGCATCCATCCATGAAAAAGAGGATGCTATTCCCGATGCGCCCGAAATAAGGGCCAAGACAGGCGTGATACAGCACAAAGAAGCGGCAATGGCCGTAATAATCCCTGTGCCCATCAATCCTTTTGATGTTTTTTGTTTTGTGGCATTTTGTGTTTTCATGTGTTTATAATTTGCTTGATTTGTATTTATTATATTGATGCTGAAACGCTAAATATCATTTGCGCAATAGCGATCTATTTCAATCATTCAACTTTGCATTATAATTTTATCAGGGACGTTTTTTGCTAATCCGGTTTGTAGCATTTCTATTTTTGATTCAACTACTTTGAACAAAGAACCGAGAAACGCACGCCGTTTGTCCTTTATAAAATAATAATAGGTCTGTCCGTCTTTTCGGAGATCGACGATATTTCCATCTTTCAGCTTTCGCAAATGTTGCGATATGGCCGAAACGTTCATCCCGAGTATATCGCTTAGGTCGCAAACGCAAAGTTCCCCTTCCCTGTCGAGAAGGAATAAAATCTTTAACCTGACTTCGTTTCCGGCCAGCCCCAACATATTTGAATAATCCATGAAGCTTTCGTCCATTCGGTTGATTTGCGCTTTGCAAGCATTGATCTGATCTACATCAGCAAGTGCCCGGATACAAATGTTTTGTCCCATTTTCTTTATTTTAGTATTTAAGCAAACGCTGAAATACATGATTTGTTGCTTTGTCGAAAAAAGAAGGGGAAACTTACAAAAATAAGAATAGAAAATAAAAAAACAGGTGCCCCGGTAAAAAAACCGTGAACACCTGTCAACAAATACGTTATCAGAAGTGAATAAAACAATTATGGCGAGGCTGAGCCTGTTGAAGCCTGTCGAAACCAGGTTTTAAAAGATCATTTATGATTTTTTGGTTTTATGGGTTTTATTCCCTGCGACCACATCCCATACCACATTGTCGCCAGCCCGTGGAGTTCGCTTCGCCATAAACATCCTCCATCGTACCTAAATAGGCATAAACATCTTTCTTGTCCTCGGTTCTCAAAGATTCGAATGAAGGCATATAACAAGGCCCTGTATCAAGGATATTTTCAAACTCATTTATCCCATGCCTTAGGTTAATCCCGCCAAGCACCATCGGTTGCATTCCCCACTCCCTTTGATCGGGCGGCTGTGGATCATCGGGTCTTGCCTTATGGCAACGGGAACAATTGGCAATAAAAAGCCTTTCTCCGTTTTGTTCCGGGGCAATTGCCGTTACCACGTCCGTTTCGGTTTTTTCTCCAAATAAAAATCCAACAAGGGCATCCCTTTCCGATCCTGACAAATGGGCAAACGAAGGCATATTATTTCTCCCGGCTTGCAATAATTCGGAAACCTGCCCTTTATCAAAACGCTTATACACAGAAAGCAGGGATGGGAATGCAGGTGGATTCCCCTTCCGGTCGGTACCATGACAAACTGCACAGTTTTTCTGGAAAAGTTCCTCGCCGCTGACGGAAATTTGGTCAACCGTATCCAGTCCATTGTCACCTGGATTGGTCTTAACTTCGGTAAAGCTGTAGATAATTGGCAAGCTAATTCCAAGTATTAGAATAATTACAAATAGTTTTTTCATTTGATTGTTATTTTTGGTTCTTAAAACCGTTAAACGATTCGTAATAAGTTGTATTCCCATCACTGATTCCAAAATCATAGTTGCAGGAATTTCCCTGGACATTAAACGCACCAAAATGGGGATCATTGGAATCGTGCTGGGTGTTCAGATGGTTTGTCCAGGCATTCCACTGGTCTTCACCACTCCAGCAATTGTTTCCCATACACCATCCACCATCCCATCCTATTGCCTTGCTGTTGCAAAAATTATTGTTATCGAGATTATGTCCATATTGCTCGTAAAAATCCTGACTGGTGTTACAAAGCATCAGACTATCATAATTTTGGTATAACAGCATGGTTATCGTGGTGTCAAACTGATCGGCAACACAATGCATAGCAACCATCGAATCATTTTGCATCGAAACCGTAAGGCTGGCAGGGACAGTTTGGTTTGTTTGCGAATTTTTCAACTCACCCGCATAAGTCCCTGTTACAGAACTTGCAAGGCTTTGATTTTTGTTTTCCAGTATATCATCGGTTTTCTTACAGGATACCACAAAGATGGCAGCCACGATAAATGACATTAAATAAATTCTCTTGATTGTTTTCATTACATAAATTTTAAAAGTGCTCATTAAATATTTTTCAGGGCCAACTTGAATTTCTCAGAAACCGCATCTGCAATTTTTACGAGTTCTTCTTTTCCGAGCATGCCCATTAAAGCTGCCGGGTCCACCATAACAACTTCGATATTGCCATCCCCTACATCTTTTACCAATACCTTGCAAGGGAGGAAAAGCCCGATGTTTTCTTCAGCTTGTATGGTTTGCCAGGCATAAGCCGGATTGCAGACACCCAATATTTTATACGGGGGCAAGTCCACATCGTCCAGTTTCTCTTTTAGTTTTGCGTCCATATCAATTTCGGTAATAACACCAAAGCCTTGCTTTTTAAGTTCGGCCTTTGTTTTTTGGACAACTTCTTCAAAACTGCCTTTAACTGTTTTACTGAAATAATAGGTTTCTTTTTCTTGGGCCGATAAAACGTTCATTGTGAACAGTAATACCGCCAATACTGATAATGATTTCATTTTTTTCATTTTTATAAATTTTAAGTTATTGTTAATTTTTTGTTGAATTTTACCGAGGTGAAATCACTTTCCTTTCAAAACCCGTGTGGCATTGAGGATAGCGATCAATGCAACGCCCATATCGCCAAAAACGGCTTCCCACATTGTGGCGATACCAAAGATACCAAGGACAATAAAAACGGCTTTTACGCCCAGGGCAAAAATGATGTTTTGCCAAACTATTTTCCTTGTCCATTTTGCCACGTCTATGGCCTCGGCCACTTTTGAAGGCGAATCGGTCATCAACACCACATCGGCTGTCTCGATTGCCGCATCGGAACCAAGCGCGCCCATTGCAATGCCCACATCTGCACGGGCCAGTACAGGGGCATCGTTTATGCCATCGCCCACAAAAGCCACTTTATGCTTGGTGTTCAATAAACGCTCGATATGTTCCACTTTGTTTTCGGGGAGCAGCCCGGCATAGTATTCATTGATCCCAAGCTTTCCTGCAATGGAGGATGCCGCATGTTCGTTGTCGCCGGTCAGCATAACGGTCTTGACCCCTGCTTTGTTCAAACGGCCAATGGCGTCCACGGCATCTGATTTCAGGCTGTCCGAAATCACGATATAGCCGGCATATTTTTTATCAATGACAAGATGCACTACCGTTCCATCCACATCGCATTTGTTGTGGGCAATGTTTTCTTTGTGCAATAATCTATCGTTGCCCACGAATATTTCCTTTTCATCTATGAAAGCCCGTACCCCGTGGCCCGGAATTTCTTCCACCTTCCCTATCCGTGAATTATCGAATACTTTGTTATAGCTTTCCAACAGCGACTTTGCAATGGGATGGTTCGAGTTATATTCGGCATAGGCAGCATATTCAAGGATTGTTTTTTCGGTAAAGCCGTTGACCGGGCTTATTTCGGACACCTTGAATTCACCTTTCGTCAATGTTCCGGTTTTATCGAACACCACGGTTTTTACCTGTGTGAGCGCATCGAGGAAATTGGAGCCTTTTACAAGGATACCTTTTCGGGAAGCACCACCAATCCCACCAAAATAGCCCAATGGAATACTGATGACCAATGCACATGGACAGGAAATGACCAGCACCACGAGCGCGCGGTATATCCAGTCGCTAAAAGTAGCACCTTCGATAAAAAGAGGGGGCAATACCGCCAGGGCCAGGGAACCGAACACCACCACGGGCGTGTAATACTTTGCAAAAGTTGTAATGAATTTTTCGGTCTCCGCTTTTTTGGCCGTTGCGTTCTCCACCATTTCAAGTATTTTAGAAATAGAGGATTCCCCGAAAAGTTTTGTGACCTTCAGGGTAATCAAACCCGATTGGTTGATCATGCCCGCCAACACTTCACCCGTTTCCCTGATCAGGCGAGGGACGCTTTCACCGGTTAGGGCCGAGGTATCCACAAAAGAGCTCCCATTGGTAACAATTCCGTCCAAAGGGATTTTTTCCCCTGCCCTTACAACGATCACATCACCGATCTTCACGTCTTCGGGCGATACCTTTTTGACATCGCCATTGGTTTTCAGGTTGGCGTAATCGGGCTTTATTTCAAGCAGCGATTTGATGGACTTCCGGGAGCGGTTGACCGCAATATCCTGGAACAGTTCGCCAACGATATAAAACAGCATGACCGCCACGGCCTCGGGCATTTGGTGTATGGCAAAAGCGCCCAGGGTTGCGATTGACATTAAAAAATGCTCGTTGAAAACCTGGCCTTTTGTTATGTTCTTCACCGCCATCCGCAAAACACCCCATCCCGAAACGAGGTAGGCCGTTACAAATACAAGATATTCGGCAAAGTGCCCGGGCGTACCGTGCAGCCTATCTTCAAAAAACAACCCAATGAGCAAGAGGAGGATGCCGACACCTACTTTAATGATTGTCCATTTATTTTCGGACAATACGCTTTGTGGCACTTCCCCATCTTTTTTGCCAATGGCCTCTATTTCAACTTCAGGTTCCACCTCAAGGATTTTTCTTTTCACTTTTTCAAGGTCGTCCGTCTCGATGGTCATCGAAGCTGTTGCAAAGTTGACCGATACGAACTTAACCTCTTCAAGCTTGGCGAGGCTGCCTTCGACTTTTGCCGCACAGGAAGCACAGCTCAGGTTTTTCAGATTGTATTTTTCCATTTCAATAATATTAAGGGCCTTGAGCAGGCCGAGAATTAAAACCCGTTCTTCAAACCGGTTTTCACGCGATAGGCCTTTTCTACATCAGAAACGTATATGATCCCATCGCCGGGATGGATTGTTTTTCCGTATTCGGAAATGATGCCGACAATGGCCTGCACATCTTTCTTTTTTACAACCATTTCGAGTTTTGTAATCTCGCTGTCGGTAATCGAAAACTTTTGTGATACAAATGCTTTTTTCTCATCCTGAAACTTACCCGTTCCTTCAGCAACAGAGATAGTTATGTTTTCGAATCCGGCTTCTTTCAGATGGTGTACAATTTCGTTCACTTTATTTGGTCTTACGAATGCTTTTATTTCTTTCATTGTTTTTTTCTTTAATGTTCATGTTCGGTTTCCCCTTTACCCATTTCAGCCAAAAGGTAATAAGCTGCATTAATTGCTATTTCGGCAGGCTCATCCAATGGTGTCAATAACTTGATTTCCACAAAGCCATTGTTTCTGATGCCGGGTATAATTTCTGTTTTTTCAAAAAACCATCTTTCTTCTTTATCAGGGCTGTTCTCGTCTTTTTGCGTATCTTCTTCGGCTTCTGTCTTAATGAAAATGAAGTATTTATCTCCTTCGGCCGCAAGTGCTGCTTCGGGAAGGACATTGGTCGTGACACTGTCAACCATAATATGGGCATTTACATACATTCCGGGAATGATCTTGTTTTCGGCATTTTCAATATGTGCATGTACCGTTATTGCCCTGATATCATCCTCGTAAGCTTTTCCGACTGAAAAGATAGTTCCTTTCAACTCCCTGCCGGAAATATTGGAAATATTAAAATGCACATTTTGCCCGATTTGAATTTTTGGGATGTCCTTCTCATAAACAAGCAAATCGGCATGTATCTGGCTGTTGTCAACAATTTCAAACATGTCGCGATTGGGTTCCACAAATGAACCAATATTTACTTCGACGGAGCGCACATACCCCTGTATGGGTGAAACTATATTGATGACAGAGGTGATGTTGCCTTTTTCTACAGATTCTATGCTGATGCCAAGCATTTTAAGTTTTTCTTTTAGCCCGATGGCAGTTGATTTGGCAGTACTGTATTCCGAAAACACCTTTTGATAATCTTTTCCCGAGCCTACTTTTTCTTCAAACAGTTTTTTCTTCCGCTTGTAATCCTGTTCAAGGAATTCCAGATTGTTCACGTTTTCGAGGTATTGCTGCTGCATATCCACAATATCTGGGTGTTCAAGTGTTGCCAGTATTTGCCCTTTCTTCACGAAATCACCCTCAATTACAAAGATGTTTTTAACCGCCCCCTTCACAAGCGTACTTACATTGGCTTTATTTTGGGGCGGCAGTTTTGTTCTGCCGTTTGATTTGACGGTAGTGCTCAGGTTCTGTTTTTCAATTTTCCCAAGCTTCAGGCCGATCGCCTTCATTTGTTGAAGGGTGAGGGAAACCGTATTATCCTGATGTACTTCGCTCTTATGTTCACCCTCCGGCTTATCGTTACCCGAATTGCAGGCAACAATAAGCAAACTGCTCAAAATAAGCAGGGATATATTTTTAATTTTCATTGTCTTTTATTTTTGAGATTAATAAAACTATTTGACTGTTGCTCATCTGCTTTTACATTAATTGTTTTGTCAGAAGATTCGAAAAAATAGTACAATGCCGGGATAACCAGCAAGGTAAGTACCAATGCCGTCAACAATCCCCCAATGACCACTGTTGCAAGAGGGCGCTGTACCTCGGCGCCGGCAGATTGGGACAGCGCCATGGGGATAAAGCCGACAATATCGGTACTTGCTGCCAGCAGGATGGGACGCATGACCTCTTTGGAACCTTTTGTAATACGTTCTATCAGATTGCTGACGCCTTCTTCTTTCAAAGTGTTGAAACGGCTTATTAAGACAAGACCGTTCATCACCGAAACGCCAAACAAAATGATAAAACCAACACCGGCTGAAATGCTGAAATTAATATCCCTGAAATAAAGGGAGAAAATTCCGCCGATAGCTGCCATTGGGATCGCCATGTATATCAGCAGGGTTTGTTTGATGGAGCGCAGCGCAAAAAAGAGCAAGGCAAAGATCAGTACCAACGCAAGTGGCACTACGACAAGGAGGCGTTTCTTTGCACGCTCAAGGTTTTCAAAAGCGCCACCATATTTTATATAGTATCCGGGCGGCAATTCCATTTGGGCTTCCAGTTTTTGCCGGATTTCTTTTACCGTCGATTCCACATCGCGTCCCCTAACGTTGATTCCCACATAAATCCTTCTTTTGGTGCCATCGCGGGAGATCTGCATTGGGCCACCCTTATAGTCAATTTCGGCCACTTCTTTCAATGGTATCTGGTTCCCGTTGGGAAGGTGGACGTAAAGGTTCCTGATGCTTTCAATGTCTTTCTTATGCTTTTTTTCGAGACGTACAACAAGGCCGAAGCGTTTTTCGCCTTCGAAAATGACTCCCGCCGATTCACCACTGAAGGCTGATCTGACAATGGTATTCAAATCACGGATATTCAAGCCGTACTCGGCTATTTTGTCGCGATTGTATTGAACGGTCATTTGGGGCAATCCCTTTGTAGCTTCCACACGCAAATCAGCAGTACCCTCAACCGTGGCAATAATGGCGGCCATTTCCTGTGCTTTGCTTGCCAGTATATTTAGGTCCTCCCCATAAATTTTCACGGAAACATCCTCCCTCACCCCCGTAAGCAGTTCGTTAAAACGCATTTCAATGGGTTGGGTGAACTCAAAATTTATACCGGGCAATACCGATATTTTTTCTTTCATCTTTTCAATCAACTCACCTTTTGTTTCTGCCGATACCCATTGGTCTTTGGGTTTCAATATGACAAACATATCAATGATGTCCATGGGCATGGGGTCGGTAGGAATCTCTGCTACCCCAATCCGACCAAGTATTTGTTCCACCTCGGGAAAATTGTCGAGAACGATTTTTTGCAGTTTTGTTGAGGTTTCTTCAACTTCAGTAAGTGAAGTACCCGGTTTCAGCAAAGCCTGAAAAGCAATGTCGCCTTCGTCCAGTTTGGGAATGAATTCACCACCGATATTTGTAAATGTGTATATGGAAACTACCAATAAAGCAATTACAAATATAATCACGGCTTTTCTGGCTTTCAGGACAAAAAGCAACATGGGCACATAGATTGAAATCAACCCGTCCATTATTTTATCACTGAAACTTCTTTTGGTTTTGGGTTTTCCTTTTAATAAAAGGACGGAAACCGCAGGTACATAGGTCAGGCTCAGAATTAAACCGCCAATCAAGGCAAAGCTTGTTGTTAAAGCCATTGGTTTGAACATTTTCCCTTCTATCCCGGTGAGTGCAAGAATGGGAAAGAAAATAATAAGAATGATGAGCAAACCAAAAAAAACGGAATTAGCCCGCCGTTTTGATGCGGTATAAGTGATTTCATCCATTTCCGTATTGGAAATAAGACCCGGGGGGCTTGTCCTGAAACGCTGTGCAACCATCAGCATTATACTTTCCACGATGATGACCGCCCCGTCAATGATGATCCCGAAATCGATGGCGCCAAGCGACATCAGGTTTGCCCATACTCCAAAGATATTCATCAGCGTAAAAGCAAACAGCAATGACAACGGCATGACAGAAGCAATGATAAGGCCTCCTCTCACCCCGCCCAAAAGCAACATCATAAAGAAAACGACGATAAGGGCACCGAGTGCGAGGTTCTCGGCAACTGTTCCTGTGGTGCTTTTTATCAGTTTTGAACGGTTCAAAAAAGGTTTGATTTCCAGTCCTTCAGGAAGTGATTTCTGGATTTCGGTAATACGTTCCTGTACCCTTTTGATGACTTCGTTGGAGTTTTCCCCTTTCAGCATCATAACAATGCCGCCAACCGCTTCACCTTTGCCGTCTTTGGTGAAGGCGCCGTATCTTACGGCACTGCCGAACTTCACGGTGGCAACGTCTCTTATCAGAATAGGAATGCCGCCAACATTTGTAATGACAATGTCTTCAATATCCTTGATGTTTCTCAGCAGCCCTTCGCCCCTGATGAAGTTTGCCATTTTGTCTTTCTCAATATAAGCGCCTCCCGTATTCTCGTTATTTTTCTCCAGTGCGCTAAAAATCTCCATAATGCCAATGTCCATACTCTTCATCTTATCGGGGTCAACCGATACTTCGTACTGTTTCTGATAACCCCCGAAACTATTTACTTCCACAACTCCTGGCAGCATCGACATCTGACGCCTGACTATCCAATCCTGAATAGTACGCAGCTCCATCGCAGAATAAACGCTGTCGTAGCCCGGCTTTGGAGAGATGGTATATTGATAAATTTCCCCTAATCCCGTAGAGATGGGGGCCATAAACGGCTCACCAAACCCTTGCGGGATCTGGTCTTTCACGTCACCTAATTTTTCAGCGACAAGCTGCCTCGGAAGATAAGTCCCCATATCGTCTTCAAAGACGATGGTAACAACTGATAATCCGAAACGTGAAACTGAGCGCAACTCAATCACTCCGGGTAGGTTCGACATGGACAACTCCACGGGGTAGGTAACAAACTGCTCAATATCCCCTGTTCCCAGGTTGGGTGTGGTCGTAATTACCTGGACCTGATTGTTGGTGATGTCAGGTACTGCATCGAGCGGCACCCTGAACATTGAGTAAACGCCCCACAATACCCAAACCAGTACAAAGGCCAGGATAACGAACTTTCGTTTAATTGAAAAAAATATTATTTTATTTATCATGTGACTTGCTTTTTGAAAATGTTACTGCTAATTGCTTAAATGTGGAGCTTGTGTCCTTACAATCATGCAAGTGTTGGATGCATAATTTCCCCCTGTCAAGTATTTTAACAAGGAAAGCAAGAAAGCTCCAAATATCAGACAACTAACGGTGAGCCGCGCGTTGGCACATTCTTCAGAAAAACACTCGTTGTAAAGCAATCACTTTTGCTAGGCAATTTTATTATTTCAGACCGGTTGCCCACAGCTTGCAAACCTGAATCGTTCAAAACAACAACATCCTGTGATGTTTCAGGCACAGGGTCTTTTTTGATCTGGCCTTCTGTTTGGTCGATGGCTGAATTGTTGGACAAATGGCAATGGACAGGAAGTTTCCCCGAATGGCTGCACCTGTGGTCTAACAGGTGGTGGTTGCCAGCAAAGGGGGTATTGTTACTGCAATGAGGACTAAGGGCATGCAAAAGGACGATCAGCCCCGACAGGCTGAAAAAAATCATGTTGAATTTTTTTATCACTTTTCGCATTTTAGTTCCTCATTTTGTTGTCAGGGAACTAATCCCCGTTTTTCAAAGCAGTTTTTACACGAAAAGTTTTTTCCACATCAGAAATGTAAATAATCCCATCACCTGGGTGAATTGTCTTTCCGTATTGAGAGATGATGCTTACAACCTTATCTACCTCTTTCTTTTTTACAACCATTTCGAGCTTGGCGATTTTGCTGTCGGTAATCGAAAACTTTTGTGATACAAATGCCCTGCTTTCGTCCTGGTATTTCCCTGTACCTTCCGCACCAGAAATAGTCAAGTGCCCAAAACCTGCATCTTTCAACTGGTGCACAACATCGTTTACTTTATTCGACCTGATAAATGCTTTTATCTCTTTCATGACAAATGGAATTAATGTTCGTGCTCGGTTTCTTCTTTTTTCATGTCTGCCAATAAATAATAGGCAGCATTCATTACAACTTTTGTATCTTCCGGTAAAGGGTCGATCAATTTAACCTCGGTAAAACCATCATCTTTTTGTCCGGTAATTATTTCCGTCATTTTAAAAGCTTTTTTGTGACCGCCATCACCTTCCCCATGGTCATGCTCTCCACTTTGCACATCCTTGTCCAGGATAAAAATAAACGATTTGGTCCCTTCGTTCACAATGGCATCGTTTGGAAGTGTACGGGTATATTTTTCATCCGTGTGCAAATGGCCGGAAATGTACATACCGGGAACCAATCCGGTTGTTTTCTCGTTAATGTTGGCATGGATATGAACAGAACGGGTGTTGGGCTCAAATTCTTTACCAATCGCAAAAATGGTTGCCGTAAGCTCCTCGCCCGGACGATTGGAGACCGTAAAATGGATTTTTTGCCCATCCCGTAAAAGATGGACATCTTTTTCGTAAATCATAAAATCGGCATGGATTGCGTTATTGTCGGTTATTTCAAACAATTTGTCCTTTGCATCGACATAAGTCCCCACCTTTATTTTTATTTGGTTAACGTATCCATTTATCGGGGAAACGATGTCGATCGTATTTGAAATTATCCCTTTTTTCACCTCTTCGGGGGAAAGGTTCAAGAGCAGCAACCGTGATTTCAGGCCCTGGTACCTGGATTTTGCCGTATTGTACTCCGATTTCACCTGTTGGTAATCCTTGCCCGCCCCCACATTGTTTTCAAACAACTTTTTCTGCCTGTCATATTCTTGCCCAAGGAACTCAAGCTTATTGGCCATGGCCGAAAAATCTTCCTGAAGGGTAATATAATCAGGGTGTTCAAGAACTGCAAGCACCTGTCCTTTCCTGACCTTGTCGCCATGGAATACTTTGATCTTTTTTACGTTTCCACCGATAATCGCCGTGACTTCCGCACTGCTTTCAGGTGCAACGTTCAATTGGCCATTGGTTTTTACCACGGTCGTAAGGTTGCGCATCTGGAACGTGCCCAATTTTAAATCCAGGGCTTCCTGTTGCTTTTCGTTCAACACAACAACCCCTTCCTCGCCATGTTCTTCATGGCCTTCCCCTTCGTGGTTTTCTGTTTTTTCTGAATTGCACGACATCAATGTCGCGAATGCTATAATTGCTGTTAATATTTTCGTTTTCATCTGTTTGCTATTTTGTGATATGTTTTTCCCTAATTAATGGTTTTGTCATAATTTTGGTGCTGTAAATGATAGCTTTAAAATATCCGTATAACGAAGAAATTCGCATTTATTGGACTTCTGTTTTGTACTAATTATTGTTTCCCGTTAGATACTTTAATTGCGCCGATAACTCATAGTATTCGGACTGTTGGCTGATAAACAATTGAAGCGTACCTATGGCAGCCTCCATGTTCTGGATAAACTGGACATAATCAATACTCCCAAGGCGGTAGGCAATATTGGCCGCTTCTATTTGTTCTTTTGCCAAAGGCAGTGCCTCTTCATTGTAATAGGCAATAACTTCGCGCAATGCAACGTACCGGTTCAATCGTTCTTTGTAGGCAGCATCCAGTTCCAGTTGTTTTTGCTTGTAGTTTTGACCCGCAATCTCATAATTGAGACGGGCCGCTTTCGCAATGCCTGATTGTGCATTAAAAACCAAAGGCAACGAAATGCCCGCCTGCCAGCCCGAAAAACCTGATTGCCCCCCAATAGACTGTATCTTATAGCCCAAATCAATTTTGGGCAGGAATTTGGCTTTTTGGCTTTTCCACTGCGATTCGGCAATCAACTCCTGAGTTGCAAAATAATTCAGCAAAGGGTTTGTTGACAACGAATCATTAAAGATTGTCCCTTCATAAGGTTTTATCTGCAACTCGTCATCGGCTATTTCAAATTCCGAAGGGAACAACAGGTATTGGTTGAGTATCTGCAAAGAGGCAAGGTACCGGCTTTCCGCTGTCCTTTTTTTAAGCATCAGGTTCTTGTACTTGGCCGAGGCCGATAAATACTCAATCTTAGAAGTTTGCTGTGTTTTGAACCGGAGTTCGGCCGCTTTCTGGAAATTACTGTACAAAGTATCCAACTGTTGCAGCAACATCCACTGCTTTTTTGCGAACAAGGCCCGTGTCCATGCAATATTCACGTCCCGTGCCAGGCCATTTACCGTAAGTTCCTGTGCCGATGAAGCAAGTTCTTTTCTTCTGTTGGCCAGTTTGTTTTTTGCGGAAACAGCAAAAATATCGATCCCATTCTGTTCAAAAGCGATCTTGTCCTGGTTTCCCGGCAAACCATTTCCCTTCTCGTCCTTTCCCGTGTAAATAGACGTAGTTCCAAAATTCCATGCAGTTGCCTTCAAGGCTTGTTGTCTATCAATTTCCAATTGTGCCGCCTTGATGGCCGGATAATTTTGCATGGCACTGTCGATGGCCTGCTGCAATGTAAAGCTTGGTTTTTGAGCCTGGGCATTTACAGAAACCCCTAAGCCAAACAAGATGAACAAACCAGCGAGAACAGGTTTATTAAGCTTTGGCATTTTTATGTTGTCCTTGCCCTTTTCGACCCACCTGTACAATACCGGCAACACGATCAAGGTGAGCAAAGTGGATGTCAGCATCCCCCCTATCACTACCGTTGCCAATGGCCGCTGCACTTCTGCGCCTGCCGAAATGGAAACCGCCATGGGCAAAAAGCCCAGGATATCGGTGGAGGCCGTTAACAAAATAGGGCGGATCCGTCGAATAGAACCCTTCCTTATTATATCGTTGATATGGAGCTTGCCTTCCGCTTTCAACTCGTTAAAACCGGAAATCAAAACAAGGCCATTTAAAACGGCGACCCCAAATAAAACAATAAACCCAACACCAGCCGATATACTGAAAGGCATATCGCGCAAATAAAGTGAGAATATCCCACCCACTGCGGCAAAAGGTACGGCTACATAAATCATAAGCGTTTGTTTAAAGGATTTTACGGCAAAAAACACCAGCATGAAAATCAATGCCAAAGCCAATGGGACCACAAGCGACAATCTTTTCGAAGCCCGTTCGAGGTTTTCAAAAGCACCACCATAACGGATGTAATAACCCGTGGGCAGTTCCAGTTTTTTGTCGAGGGTTTCCTGTATTTCATGCACAAGGGATTTCACGTCCCTGTCTTCCACGTTTATCCCCACATAGGTACGCCGGTTGGTATTGTCGCGGCTTATCTGCATGGGTCCCGGCTGATAGCTGATATCCGCCACTTCTTTTAGCGGAATCTGGTTTCCATCTGGTAAATTTATAAATAAATTGCGAATATCATCAATGCTTTTACGATGTGTTTCATCCAGCCTTACCACAAGGTCGAACATGCGCTCACCCTCATAAATACTTCCGGCAACCCCACCGCTAAAGGCGGTTTCGATTATCGTGTTCAACTCATTTATTTTCACCCCGTACCTTCCCATTTTGTTCCTGTCGTACTTTACGGTTATCTGCGGCAGGCCACGGGTAGCTTCGGCTTTCACACCGGCAACACCTTCAATCCCTGAAATCAGGCCAGATATTTCTTCAGCTTTGTTTGCCAATATATCCAAATCGTCACCGTACAGTTTTATGGCCACATCTTCACGGATTCCGGTCAAAAGCTCGTTAAAACGCATCTCTACCGGTTGGGTAAATTCAAAGTTGATCCCGGGCAAAACAGCCACCTTTTCCCTGACCATGTCAACCAGTTCCTTTTTCGATTTGGCCCTGGTCCATTCTTTTTGTGGTTTCAGGATCACGAATATGTCGGCAATGTCCATGGGCATTGGATCCATAGGGAGTTCGGCGACCCCGATACGGCTTTGGATGGACTCGATTTCATCCGGGAAGTTTTCGAGCACGATCTGCTCCAAACGGGTGGATGCCTTACGGACTTCGGAAAGCGAAGTGCCGGGTTTCAAAAATGCCTGAAAAGCAAAATCGCCTTCATCCAATTGGGGTATGAATTCTGCACCCATACGTGTGAACAAGAATCCCCCGGAAATCAGCAATATCAAAGCAATCCCAATAACTATGCGCCCTTTTTGCAATGCCCAGTTTATCACGGGCAAATAGATTTTTTCGAGATAAAGGATAATTTTGTCGCCCCAGGACTTTTTATCGGTTTTGGGTGGCTGGAGAAAAGTGGCGGCCATCATTGGGATATAGGTCAAACAAAGGATAACCACGCCCAATACGGCAAAACCAAAAGTCATTGCCATAGGGATAAACATTTTCCCTTCAACGCCTTGTAATGCAAGGACGGGTATAAAAACGATGAGGATAATCAACTGCCCAAAAAAGGCCGAGTTCATCATTTTACTTGCCGAAGTATAGGCCATCTCGTTCCGTCTGGGAATATCGAGTTTGGTCCCAATCAGTTTTTTTCGGTGCAGCGAAAATATCATGCTTTCAACGATAATCACCGCACCATCCACCAAAATCCCAAAATCGAGCGCGCCAAGGCTCATCAGGTTGGCCCACACACCGAAAATGTTCATCATCACAAATGCGAATAACAGAGCGAGTGGTATGGTGGATGCCACAATCAGCCCTCCCCGAAGGTTTCCGAGGAAAATGACCAAAACAAAGATAACGATCAGGGCACCAATGGCAAGGTTTTCCGCAACAGTGGAAGTCGTGCTTCTGATAAGTTTGCTCCGGTCAAGGAAAGGTTTTATCTCTACACCTTCGGGCAATGATTTTTGGATTAAGGCAACCCGTTCTTTTACGGCCTTTATCACATTATTTGAATTTTCGCCTTTCAGCATCATCACGATCCCTCCCACGGTTTCGCCCTTGCCGTTTTGGGTAAAAGCGCCAAATCGCACGAAACTGCCATATTTCACATCGGCCACATCACGGATAAAAACCGGCTGGCCGTTTAAATTTGCAACGAGTGTGTTTTTTATATCGTCAATCGACCGCATCAAACCTTCGCCACGGATAAAATTGGCCTGGTAGTTTTTTTCGATATAGGCACCTCCCGTATTCTGGTTGTTTTCTTCAAGGGCTTCAAAAACATCCGATATCGTCAATCCCATGCTCCTTAATTTATCGGGATTGACAGAAACTTCGTACTGCTTTCCCCTTCCCCCAAAGGAATTTACCTCAACTACTCCCGGCAACATGGCCATTTGCCTTTTTACGATCCAATCCTGCATACTGCGAAGTTTCATATCGTCGTACAAAGAATCGTATCCCGGTTGTACCTGCAAGGTATATTGATAGATTTCGCCCAAGCCCGTACTAATGGGCGCCATAAAAGGTTTGCCAAAACCTTCCGGGATTTTCTCTTTCACCTCGGCCAGTGCCTCACTCACCAATTGCCGGGGCAAATATGTACCTGCATTGTCCTCGAAAACGATGGTGACCACCGAAAGGCCAAAGCGTGAAATACTCCTGATTTCGGTAACGTCCGGCAGGTTTGCAACGGCAAGCTCCACCTGATAGGTGACAAATTGTTCAATGTCTTCTGTACCGAGGTTTGGTGCGGTGGTTATCACCAAAACCTGATTGTTGGTAATGTCCGGCACTGCATCCAAGGGCACCTTGGTCATGGAATATATCCCGCCAATTATGAGGCCGATCGTCAGCAGCCAGATCAACGCCTTGTTCTTTATTGAAAATGAAATTATTGCATTTATCATTTTATGTATTTATATTGATTTTTGCATTATGGATTATTGCCTTTAACAAATAGCCCTGGTTACAGGGTATCTGCAGGATGTAAATCCACGAAGCTGATTTATTAAATGTTTTTTGAAATTTTCCCTCGCAAAATATTGTCGAATACCCTGCAAAACAATTATGCCCTGGGAGGGATCCAAATAGGATTGAATACAGAGAAATAGTAATCGGTGATAAAAGTTTCCGTAAGTAAGAAATAATCAGCTTTAAGCTGTGAAAAATGGATTTCTTCACCCACGAACGTATGGTGACCTGAGTGGCAAAAAAAGAAAGGGTTGCAAATATCGGTATCTGCAAGATGATGTAGATCTACCGATATTTCCACGGATGCACTGTTCGGCCCAAAATCCCCTTCATCGTGATCTTCACAGGCAATGCCCGATAAAACCAGGATATAAACAGTCAATATGGCCGCAAATATACGCATCACTTTTCGTTTATATGTTCGTTTACAATGCTGAGCAATTGGTTGATGTGCGAATCGGTGAGCGAATAATAAACCAGTTTCCCGGTTTTTCGGTTTTTCACGATATTCAGGTTGCGCAAATAACGCAACTGGTGCGACAAGCCCGAAATGGAAATCCCGACAATGGCCGCAAGATCGCAAACGCATAATTCGCTCAACTGAAGTGCTAGTATTATCTTTAGGCGTGTTGGGTCGGCAACAGCTTTAAAGAAACCTGCCATTTCTTCAACGGCAACCTCTTTTGAAAGCTTCTCCTTTGCCCTGTCAACGGCCTCTTGATGGATAATATTTACTTCACAAACTTCAGTGCTCATAAATTTTTACTTGAATGATTGCGCAAATGTACAACTAAAATCCAGAATTGCAAGTTTTTTTTGGTTTTTTTTAGGTCTGTTCATTTATCAGATTGGCAAATTCAGCTAAATAGTTGGGTCGAAGAAGGCATATGGGGCATGTTACCCGATTGGTTGAAGGCAAGGCCACTTTTTTGCCCACCACTTATTTCCCAAAGCGGTAACCCACGCCCAAAACAACATTCTGCTGCAAGCCGCCTTCCCGTTTCCAATCCAATGTACGGATGTAGGGGGAATAGGCTAAACGTAAATACAAAGGGAATTTGAAATTGTAACGGTAACCTATTTGGGGCTGAACAAGAACATAGTTACTGTATTTGTATTCAAAATTATAATTTTGCAACAGGGCAAAAATGAGATTCACCCCGGCTTCCAGGAAATGCCTGTCCTTGCCATAGAGGGTAGAAATACCCGCTTGATAGAAAAAATCACCACCTGATAATACACCCAGTCCTCCATTGACAATGAAATCAAAATTACCATTACGGTACGGCACAAAACCATAATTGAACATAATTGGCGGTACAGGGCTTCCCTCATCTTTTTCAAAGGGGAGAAGGAATACTTCGGTTTCAATAAAGGAGCGATGAATAAAAAACCTGATTCCATCGGATATTTTTTTAGTGTCATTTTGAGTAAGTTGATAACCCACCGAAAAATTGATCTTACGGGATATTATGCTTTTGTAACTATCATTTTCTAAAAAGTCGCTATATAAAATACCTGGATTGTACAAAACCCGTACTATCAATGAATTTGCTATATATAATCTATAACCCAAACCATAATGTAAGTGAAAGCCTTCAGCCAATAAATATCCAACACCAAATTCAACAAAGTGATGTTTTTTCCCAAAAAACAATGAATAATTATTTGAACCGGTGAGTGTATTATCATTATCACTTAATCCTGTTCCAACCCCTAAGCTTATGGCGTAATGTAGATTTTTCAGTTTTTTGGATGTCCAGGAATATTCACTCGTTATTAAATACATCTGTTTTATGCTATTATGTTCTTGCCAACTTTTAAAGAAAAATGGTGTTTCCAATGAAAAAGCGAAAGCATTCCTTTGAACCGGATCAACCTGGGCTACTACGGTTTGCGAGAACAATAAAATAAATAAGAACAATATATTTACAGATTTCATAACATTCCAATTTATCGAACAAATATTTCTTTTACTACAAACTTCCCTCGGATGTTTATTTGAACCAACAACATTCCTGCATTAATATGCTGCAAATGAATTTTGTTGTTTGTAAAAGAGAAATCCAATTTGTTCCCAAAAATATCAAATATTCGGACATCCTCTTTTTGAAGGGGGCAATTGCTTTGTATTTCAAAGCTACCTGTATTGGGATTGGGACAGATTTTTAATTCTTCCATCAAACCGGGTTCAACCTCATTATTTTTCCCATCCCTTCCAACCCATAGGACTGGCTTACGAAAAACGTGGGCTTAGTGGAATTCATCCCTATCATCAGTGAATTGGGAATATCGTTTACCAAACGATAGCTTGAAGTTATCCCTTTTCCGATTACATAAGAATCTG
>JAADJA010000103.1 GCA_013151015.1 Chlorobiota bacterium | reverse complement strand
TATTTACAAAGATTTCCTCAACGGGAGATGTTATTTGGGTTAAAACGGCAGATGGGAATTTTGAACCCCTTGAATATAATATATGTAGTGATGAAAATAATAATATCTATTTCACATCCACTTTCTATGATACAATATTGTATGATTCTATCATTATACCCGACAATTCCCTAAATAAAGCTTTCGTGCTTTCTATTGATAGTGATGCAAATTTTAGGTGGTATAACCGCATAAAAGACATTACGACCTGGACAACATGGATACCACCATCTGAAATCAAAGTAAAAGATAATTATGTTTATGTTGGGGGAGAATATAGGACCAATTCGTACTTTGGAGAGATTTACCTACCCCGGATTACCGATGACACTGATAGCTTTCTATCTAAAATGGATGCTGAAACTGGTGATTTTTTATGGGCTCATGGTTTTTATGGAGATAATTTTCAATGGACAAATTCATTTGATTTTTGTTTTGGAGAAGATAATGAGATTTATATATCTGGTGTGTTTTCTGGAGAAGGTTTATTCGGTGATGAAGTTATTCAATCCTATGGCGAGGAAGATTTATTCATTATTAAACTTAACGAAACATTTGTTGGCATCAGTGAAGCTGAAAATGAAATCAAATCCCTTATATTCCCAAATCCAGGGAATGACAAACTAATGATCCGGGCTCCTTACAAAAACTTAAAAGTTCAATTATACAATCAAACCGGGCAAATTGTTCTGGAAAAATATTTACAGGATGCAGTATCGCAAACAATAAATACCTCTTCTTTGCCAGTGGGCTTGTATATTTATAAACTCACAAATACAAATGGTTTTTTGGAAAACGGAAAATGGATCAAACAACGATAACCCATGAACGGATACAACGGAATTATACTGGAAATCGACCTCACTTCGGAAACCATCAACAAGACACCCATTTCCGAAGATGATTTAAAAAATTACATCGGTGGCCGTGGGCTCGGCATGAAACTGCTTTACGATCATTTGCCCAAGCCGGGCGTTGATGCCTTGTCCCCCGAAAACCCCTTGTTAATCATGCCCGGACCTTTTAGCGGCTTTCCGATCCCATCCTCCTCGCGTTCGTGCGTAGTTACGAAATCACCGAAGACCTCGCCGCTCAAAAAAAAATACGAACACAGCTCAACCGTGAGCTATTCCAATATGGGCGGGTTTGTAGGGCCAGAAATCCGCTTTGCGGGATACGATGGTTTGCTGATTACCGGAAAAGCCAAAAACCCGGTTTACATATTCATTGAAGATGATGAGGTCGAAATAAGGGATGCCTCCCGCTACTGGGGAATGGGAACGGATAAGTTCGATAAATACTTTATCGAGGACTTACGTGATAGAAAATTTGAAAGCTTTTATATCGGCCCTGCCGGTGAAAACCTTGTCCCTTATGCTTCTGTCATAAATACAGCGGCAAGGGCAGCCGGACGCGGTGGCGTGGGCTGTGTGATGGGTTCCAAAAACCTGAAGGCCGTGGCCGTAAAAGGTTCCGGAATGCCAACAGTGGCCAACCATAATGACTATCTCGGTTTATTGGAAAAAGCCAGGGTGTCATTCCATGAAGATACCAACGACCGCAAATTTTGGCGGGACGAAGGGACCACCGGTGCATTGGAGTATTCATCCGACCGGGGTTCCCAGGCTGTAAAGAACTATAGCGAAGGGACTTTTGAAGGGATAAAAAACCTCGCTACGGCATCGGCACGGAAAAATATCTGGAAGCGGGATTTTGCCTGTTTTTCCTGTGCCTTATCATGCAAAAAGGCCGGGCACGCAAAAGGGGCCTATGGAACCATGGTGCACGATGCCCCGGAATATGAAACCGGGACCATGCTGGGCGCTAACCTCATGATCGATGACCTTGAAGGCTTGGCCAAATTAATTTTTGTGGGCGATGACTACGGAATGGACATTATCAGTTCCGGAAATGTCATTGGGTTTCTGATGGAATGTTACGATAAAAAATTAATTGACAAAGATTTCCTTGATGGCATTGACCTTACCTGGGGAAATGTGGACGCTTCCCTCGAAATGCTGCATAAGATTGGGAAACAGGAAGGAATTGGAAAACTGGCCGCACAAGGGGTGAGGGCACTTTCAGAAGAAATCGGGAAAGGTTCCGATAATTTTGCCATACAGGTGAAGGGCCACGAACTGGCAGCCTGGAACGTACCGGCATTTGAAGATACAGGCATTTCCTATGTTACAGCAAACCGCGGAGCATGCCACCTGAACGGAGGGGACATTGGAGAACAGGATGATATGGCCCTTATGGATTCACTTGGTGCTTGTGCCTTTGCTTCCGGTTGGTACAAAGATGACTTGCATTACCGTCATTTCCTGACTGCCATTACCGGAATGGAATGGAGCGAGGAAGAATTCAACAAAGCCGGTGACCGTATTTTTAACCTGGAAAAAATGATGAACTATCGCGAAGGTTTTGATATAGCGGACGACATTCTGCCCGAACGTTTTTATACCAACAAATTCACCACAGGCCCTAAAAAGGATGCCATTGTTGATCGCAAGGAGTTTGCAGGCATCCTGGAAAAGTATTACACCGACAGGGGCTGGAACACCAAAACTTCACGGCCATCGGATAAGAAGTTGGAGGAGTTGGGGCTGGGGTATTTGATATAAACCTGGGCCGAAGAAGGCCTGTGGAACAGATACCCGGAAGGTTGAATGAAGTTCTGTACGCAAACTCCCCTCTGTGTACCCGCCAGAGCGAATGCCGAGAGGGGGTGTGCAGGAAATGACGTTGGCGGGGGTGTGTCTTCATGAAGCTGTTTGATTTAACGAGCGTGGACGCTCTCCCATTCCATGAGTTTCCTCGACCATTAATCATGAATTAACCCAAACCTTCAGTCCCGTTGATGAAAACACAAACGGGTAGTAACTAATGAACAAAACCAGCCCTCACAATACTTTTTTAAAATCACACTTTAAGCAAAACCTTAGCGTTTCCCATATTGTTTCATCCCCGAAAAAAAAGAATTCCTTCCCATTAATCAAAAAGCCGTATAATTGTAATTCCATTCTAAACTTGAACACAATGTCTTGGAAATTAAACTCAAAAAAATCTGTTCGGTTCATATTCCTGATAATTTCCATTATCTTCAATTCAGCGAACAACATGGCCGCCGTAAACAAAATCCGCCTTTCCTGGACCAACGACCCCACAACAACAATGTGCATTGGCTGGGATCAAATTTCAGGGAATGGAACGGTAGTCTTTTATGATATTGAAGACCATGGAACGGATTGGAGGAAATATGCGCTTTCGGAAAAACCCACAAGGTTTGTAAACAAACTGGAAATGAATACCCATTTTTGCGAACTGAACAAACTAATGCCCAATACGGCTTATTATTTTGTGATAAAAGACAGCGAAGGGGTTTCCGATCGCTATTGGTTCAAAACCGCCCCCGATAAACCGGAAGCCTTTACCTGTATTTTGGGCGGCGACACAAAATCCCG
The DNA here is from genome assembly GCA_013151015.1 of Chlorobiota bacterium. Classification (GTDB taxonomy): domain Bacteria; phylum Bacteroidota; class Bacteroidia; order Bacteroidales; family JAADJA01; genus JAADJA01. The sequence goes on along the minus strand of JAADJA010000103.1, from coordinate 2,304 downwards.
TGAACCCGCTTTGAGTGCCGGTCGGTATTCGAATCGGATGGTCTCTAAACTGCGCCCTTTATTTGTTCTGTTTTGCGGTGATTTCACTTCCGGCAATGCCACCAACCCTGATGATTGGAAGCAATGGCTCACCGATTGGTTTGAACTGACGCGCACCAAAGACGGACGGCTTTTCCCCATCGTCCCTGTCCATGGGAACCACGAAGGTGGGCTTCCCGGGATTTTGAACATCATCTTTAATTCTCCTTATCAACATAAAGACCTTGATGATCTTTATTACTCCTTATCCTTTGGAAACGGGTTTTTCCATATGATTGCCCTCAATACCGAAAACAAAGATTTGGAATTACAGACCAAATGGCTAAAGGAAGATATGGCAACATCGAAGGATTTTACGTTCAAGGTCGCCGCTTACCATAAACCTTTCAGGCCCCACACCAAACACAAACACGAACACATGGATTTATACAATCTTTGGGCATTCCTGTTCAAGGATTACGGCCTGGATATTTCACTCGATGCCGATTCACATTTGTCGAAGATAACATTTCCCATTGTCCCCGATCCCAATAGCAAGGATGATTATTTTATAAGGGACGATGAGAACGGTACGATATTCCTGGGCGAAGGAAGCTGGGGAGCGAACCCAAGGAAAAACAATGACGATAAATCATGGACATTACGAAGTGCATCGTTCAACCAATTCAAATGGTTACAGGTTTTTCCAAAAACGGACAGAAAAGAGGCCCGTATCGATATCAGGACGGTTATCACAGCTACCAAGGACAGTTCTTTCAAATCCATTTCCCATGTAGAAAATGTGGAAGCCTTATCGGAAAAAAATGTTTTTGCCGTCCCAAAAGGCATTGATCTTTATGCAACGGAACCTTTTGGTGCTGTCATTACTTATCCTTTTAAGGAATTTGAAATGGAAGATGGCGATACGCTTTTCGTACATGCCGTTACTTATGAAACACCAAGTCCCGAAGGTTGGGGCACGCATTACAAAGAAACAGTCCATTTCCCCGACACGGAGGAACAATGGGCAAAAATCATCCTGGTGCAATCCCTGAAATGCGATTCTTCGACCAAAGCGGACAAATACCCATGCGGCGAATGGGACTATCTCTGGAACACAAGCATCATGGTTCCCATGGACGATACAACGGAACAATTTGAAATCGGCAGCTTTGTGACACCTTACGGGAAACGCCTCGTAATGGGCGGCGAAAAAGGTTGGCAATGGACTTATGATGTTACCGCTTATGCCCCTATCCTAAAAGGTAAACGTGAAATAATCACCGGTAACAACCAGGAACTTCTCGACCTGAAATTTTTGTTTATCAAAGGAAAGCCTGTCAGGGATGTTTTGAAGGTTGAAAATATTTACCCTTACGGGAATTACAATTACGGCCAGCTTGCCCATGACAGCGTCCTCACCGAACGAAAAATACATCTTATGCCCGAGGCCAAAGGTTTTCGCTTAAAAGCCCGTATATCCGGCCATGGGCATTTTGGCCCGCACAATTGTTGTGAGTGGGACAGCAAAACACATTCGTACTACATCAACGAATGGGATCATTTCAGGTGGAACGTGTGGAAGGATTGCGGGAACAACCCCATTTATCCACAGGGTGGCACATGGCCTTTCGACAGGGCCGGTTGGTGCCCCGGAACAAAAGTGGACGAACATGAGTTTGAACTCACCCCAAAAGTGAAGCCGGGTGATACCATTGCGTTCGATTATGGCATTGAGCATTATTCCGATAATGGGGAAAAGGGCGGTGAATTCCGCATGTCGCACCAATTGTTCTCATTTGGGCCGCCAAACTTCAAAAACGATGCAGCAATTGTTGATATTATCGCACCCAGTTCCAAAGACCAGTACAGTCGTATTAACCCGATTTGTTCCAACCCACGTATCCTCATCAAAAACACGGGATCCAATACCCTGAAATCGGTGATGATTAATTATGGTTTGACTTCCGGTGAAATGTCCACTAATCAATGGCACGGCAATCTGGATTTCCTGGAAAGCGAAGAAGTATGGCTCCCTATCCCCGATTGGACAGGCCTTAAAGAGAATAAGGAGTTTAGGGTTACACTTTCAAAACCAAATACTGTCGCTGATGAAAACCCGATTAACAACACCTTAAAATCCATTGTGAAAACCCCTTTGGTTTTGCCCGATACGTTTATCCTCCATATAAAAACCAACAACCTTGACAGGGCAAGGGAAAACACCTGGTCTATTTGCAATGATATGGGAAAAGTCATTTATTCCGGGGAGGGGTTGAATGACAG
>JAADJA010000068.1 GCA_013151015.1 Chlorobiota bacterium | reverse complement strand
GCATATGGTTATAAAAATTAACACCCCACATTTGTGAAAATTCTTTTATTTCTGCGGGCAATACTAAATCATCATAACTAAAAGAATTATCGTAGGAGAGATCACTTTGAATATCATATTCCCATTCACCACTTGTTTCGTTCCAAACGTATTCATTAGATTCCACGACATTTTCATTTAAATCATAAATAAATTCAGCCTTGAAATCCCCAATCCAATCTTCCACGTTATCGCCCCAGTCGAAACCTGCTATCAAAACTAAATTATTATTGCTATCATAATCAAATTCTAATTTAGCCATTGGATTCCATTGACTGGAATCCTTATCCCAATCATAACCCAGAAGCATATCCCAACCTCCTACAACATTATAGGAATACTCAATTCTATTATCCAGAATCCATTGAGAAACATCTTCATCCCAATCAAATCCTTGCTGAAAATATAAATTATCGTTCTCATCATAAGTAAATTCCATCTTATAATAAACCATCCATTGGTTCAATTCTGTATCCCAATATGAATCAGCCAATAATTGAATTGTGGAATTTGAATTATAAGTATATTCATATTTATAGAGAATATCCCATTGATCAAGTTCTGAATTCCAAATATAACTCTGCTCTACGCTCATATTTCCAGCTTCATCATATTCAAAATCATGTTTCCAATTCGGTATCCATTTACTGGAGAATAATTCAAAATGAAAACTTACTTCCTTTGAAAGCAATCCATTTGTATTATATGACCACTCGTTCTTCCAATCAGGTATCCAGGTATCTGCCCCTATACTACTTTGGATTTTACTCACAACATTACCTTGCAAATTATAAGTGAATTCTTGTTTTTCATAACCCAACCAATCATTAAGGTTTATATCAAAATCCTGAAAAATCAAGCTATCCAGTTTTTGTTTTGTGGCAAGTGAAAAATCCAAAGACTTTGTACCTTGATTGTGAAATAACTTCGATCTATCTGATTCTTTCCACAGTTGTATCTTATTCTTAAAGAAATTTGAATGTTTCTGATTTTCTGATTTAAAAAGTTTCCTTTCAAAACTCGATTGCCCCATAAAGGAAGCAACAATCAGGTTTGCGATGATAATCATTAATGTTTTTTTCATAGTGATTTACTTTAGGTTAAAAAAAATAAAGATTGACTTTAATTTTAGCAATTTATTAAGCAATTAAAAATTTCAAAATAAAGACTTAACGTCTGGTTTAATAATTCAAATTCAGAATACTCACAAAGATAAAGGGTAATAGTCTATTGAAAAAGAATATTATAGTTCTTTAAGATTTTTTAAAACAAATTAAGATTTGGAAATTGATTTTTAATAAAAAACCAAAAAGGAACTACAAAAAAATATTGCAAATCAACAGAAATCTCAATTTTTTTTAATTCCGCAAGAATTTTTACTTATGCAATTGAGTAAGGAGGTTAGCTGGAATAACGTTCACATGGCCAGGTGATAGAAATTCGTACTAATTCGTGTCGAAAAGGAAATTGGTTCGGATTTAAGGGAATTATTATTTTCAGCACAAAACCATAAAAATTATTAATTTTACGGCAAAATAAAGACAAGGCATACCTTGTCTCAATCGCAAATACTTAAGAAATGAAAAGAGGTATGATCATATTTAGCTTTATTGTTTTTTTATTCTCAAATAACCTGTTTAGCCAGAATGAAAGTTTCATGGGATTGTCCTTCGGCTATGTGATGCCACAGGGGGATTTTGCCAGCAATGATTTCGCACAGGAAGGGGCAGGTTATGGGACAGGCGGGTTTCTTTTTGGCTTCGATGGCGCTTGGTTCCCGGATGACTACCTCGGCATTGGCGGTTCCATTACGTTCATCAATGCCAATATCGACAAAAGCAAATACAAAGAGGATGTGGTGGCGAGCATCAAGGAAAAATACCCCGACCTTGAACTTCCCGATAGCACCGAGATAAAATTCGACCTCGGAGTATGGCGGTTGGTGAACGTAATGGTTGGCCCTCATGGGACATTCCATACCGGCAGGTTCAACTTCGACATCAGGGCTTTGGCAGGCTTTAGTTTTGTTTTTGCACCTGGGAGCCAACTCCAGATATTCCACAAGGAAGATCAACTTTATTCGACCAAAAGGATAAAAAAAGCGTCCCCCAATTTGGGGTTCACCATTGGAGGCGGAATTAGGTACGCACTCCAAAACAGTTATGTAATCCGCCTTACTGCCGAATATACCGGAACAAATGCAACGTTTGAAACAACGGATGAAATCCTGGTGAACGATGAAATTACCGTGGTGACCAAAGAGACGGATTTTCCCATCAACAACTTTTATATTGGGTTGGGGATAGCTTACCATTTCGATATGTATTAGATGGGCCCGGCATAAAAAGTATCTTTGTTGCCAAAAGTGGGTTTATGAAACAGATAAGGAACTTTTCCATTATAACGATCGCTGTCCTGTTATTAGCCTTTGCCCCAAAGGCACGCCGGGAGAACCAAGCCATTAAAATCATTGTCGTTTCCGATTTGATCATTGATAAAAACAATCCGGGATATTTTAACGGTTTACTCGAAGCCTTTCTTTCAAAACACCATATCAAAGCCAATATTGTCAACAATAGCATTGCTTCGGCAACTTCCGTTTCCATACTCGACAATCTACCGGATGTGATTGCCCAGAAACCGGATATCGTTTTGTTGATGATCGGCAATAACGATGCTTTTGTCCCGAAAGGGAAAAACGGACCACGTGTCGCCCTTGAGGTTTTCAAACGAAAAACCGGGAATATCATCTTTCAATTGCATGATGAAAACATAGAAGTTGTTTTAATGACGCCCATTCCCCTTGGAAGTTTCCCTGCCGGGGAACACGAACCTTATGTAACCGAAGGGAAAACCCATTTTATAAAACCTTATGTGTCTGCTTGCCGCGAAATAGCCGAAAACCACAAAATCCTGATAGCGGACAATTTCAACTATTGGGAACTGGCCGAAAATTCCGGGCAAGACCTAGATGAATGGCTCGTTGATGGCATCCACCCCAACAATCCGGGCCTTGAAAGAATCGCCAAAACCCTTTTCCCCCTGCTTATCATTGATGCCAGGGAAACCGTTCAGATGAAAAAGATTGTAACCAACGGGGTAATTCTTTCGGCACATTCACCGGGTAATTTGCCTGAAATGAAAAAAGGTTTTCTTGAAATAAGCGGCAGCCTCAACGACTTCTACGGAAATTATATGCCTTCCGGGGGTGATTTTGAAATGGAAATGGAGTTCAGGGTCAAGGCCTTCAACAGCTCAATTCCTGAAATTGTTTTTGGCGATTCCGAAATCGGGTTCGACAGCACATCCCAAAGTATTTTGCTAAAAGGCATGATTTCAGGAAATAAAAATACAATGATTGAAAATCCCGGTATTTTCAAATCAGGGAGCGCATGGAACACATTGAGGATTTTCAGGAACGCTGACAAAATAAGCCTTTGCCTGAACGGGGATACACTCGCAATAATTTATTCCAGGGGAAAGCTTGAAGGTGAAACTGGGGTCAAACCGGGAAATGCACTTTTTGAATTAAAAGGGTTTTCCATTTGGGGAAATTTGTTGGAGGTCCCCAAAATGCCAAAGAAGTACACGATCCCCATCATCGACCTTTCAAAAGACACTTCCCGACAGGTCACAATCGACAAGGAAGCCGGGCAATATCTCGGCCACCCCACTACCGTTTTGCTCGATGACAATAAAACCATGTACGTGGTTTATCCCAAAGGACACGGTATCGGATCAGTTGTGATGAAAAAAAGCACGGATGCCGGGCTCACATGGAGCGACCGCTTGCCCGTTCCCGAAAATTGGGCTGGGTCACTTGAGGTCCCTACCCTTTACCGGACGGTCGATAGTCTTGGGAAAAAACGGATTATCATGTTTTCGGGGCGCTACCCAATCAGGATGGCGGTTTCGGAAGATGAAGGGGAAACATGGACACCCCTGGAACCGATTTTCAATTTTGGGGGGATTGTCGCAATGAGCGATATGATCCGTTTGAAGAATGGAAGCTACATGGCCTTTTTCCATGATAACGGAAGGTATTATACGATGGATGGCAGGAATATAAGTGAGTTTAATGTTTACCAAACAATCTCAACAGATGGTGGCATGCACTGGGGCAACCCCGAAATCACAGTCCATCATAAATCCGCTTTCCTCTGTGAATCTGGAATTATCCACTCACCTGACGGAAACCAGATAGCCATGCTGCTAAGGGAAAACACACGGGTTTACAACTCCATGGTCATTTTCAGCGATGACGAAGGGAAAACCTGGACCGATCCTGTGGAACTGCCGGCAAGCCTCACAGGAGACCGCCACCAATTAAAATACACGCTCGATGGTAGGATCATCGCCCTGTTCCGCGACATGGCCGAACTCACCCCGACGAAAGGCGATTTTGTGGCCTGGGTCGGCACTTACGACGACATTAAGAACCAAAGGGAAGGACAATACCGCATCCGCTTGTTGGACAATGTGGATTTCTTTGATTGCGGCTATCCCGGACTGGAACTCCTCCCGGACGGAACTATTATCGCCACCACTTATGGCCACTGGGACAAAGGCGAAAAGCCCTATATCAAAAGCATTCGGTTCAAAATAAGCGAAATAGATGAAATGGCCGGGGAAGGGGTTTTCCTAAAATAGGGTTTGTAAAATCAACGAGCGGCGCTATGCTGCGTGCCGCTTTGATTAAATCAAATTTGTCTGCGGGCAAAATGCCAATTAATAGCATAATTGCCAATATTCACAACTGTCAGCGGCATGCAGTATGAGCGTATGTTAGCAACTGGTGTTTTTAATAAGCATATTCAATCTTGTCAACAGTTTCAATCTTAAGCTTGACATTAGCTTTCATTGCATGAAATACTTTTACAATTGTCGAAACCGATGCACTATGATTTCCACGTTCTAGTTTTGAAATCTGTGCTCTTTTCACACCAATTAATTCTCCAAGCTGTGTCTGTGTCATATGATTCTCAATTCTCAATTGTTTGATTTTTTCTCCAATCAATTCCATCTTTAAATCAAACTCATATTCGTCCCTTTCCTGAGTTCCTTTATCCCCAAAATATTTTTCCTCTAAATCTTCAAATCTTTTAAAGTTAGTCGTTTTCATAGCAATATGTTTTAAATCTGTCCTTTGAAATATTTATCTTTTATCATTTCAGCTTTTTCAATATCGTGTTTTGGGGTCTTGTTCGTTTTTTTAATCAGCCCATGAGTACAAACAATTAATGTTTCTGATTCTCCTGAGCTATCCCAAAATGCAAAAAGTCGAAAAAACTCATTACTGTCTTTTATTCCAAATTCAAATATATCTTTCGAGCTTTTTAGTTTCTCAAACCAATCTCCATATATTCTCATTTTCGTTTTACGAATTGCGTAGAATAATTTCTTCCGGGCAGATTTTTCAATTTTGTCTGCGAATTTTTCAGCTTCAGGAAGAAGGATTATTTCAATTGGTTTGCTCATAAAATATTTTTTGTGCAAATATACATAATTGTTTCCAAATATATAAACATTTTAAGGTTGATTTATTGTAGGGGATGAATCCACTTGTTGCTAACAGTTTAGTGATTGTAGGTGGAGGATGTACACTTTACATCCATATATGGAATATAAATGTAACTTTCTCTTTGGCCAATGCAGAAATATATGTAATATTGCATATACAACATTGTTGCCAGTAATATTTGAAAAAAAGAAAAACATTGATGTTCAGTTTTGAGATTTAAAAAACAAGAAAACAAAAAAGGGGGGGGAAAACAAA
>JAADJA010000229.1 GCA_013151015.1 Chlorobiota bacterium | reverse complement strand
CCAAGGAAAAGATTTAATTTTAAATCACCTATTTTTGTGATGGAAAATTTATTGTTTAATCAAAAAGTTGCATTTGTGACTTGAATTCAGCTTGTTAAAACCGAAGGGTCAACTATTAAGTGTGAAATTGTTGAAGTATCACTTGCTACGATCAAATATATACGAAATGACAACCCTAATGGCCCTGCCTACTTTATAGAAAAAACCAAAATTGCTGAAATTATTTATGAGAATGGTTCCAGGGATGTGTTCAATATGGAAAAGCCTGGTACTGTCAATAATAAGAACAAAACAGGTGTTTCAGAAAACAGAAGAGGGTATATAGCCATAACGATAGGCCCAGCTTTTCCAATGGGCGATTTTGGAAGTGGGAATATTCAGGACCCAAAAGCTGGCTTGGCCAAAACAGGGGTTCAATTCAATCTTGTTAATTTCGGTTACAGGTTTTCAAAAAACATTGGTATCGTCGGGTTGTGGAATGGTGTTGCGCATACCGTTGAGTTTATTGATGGGGCCACATGGTCGTATGGCTTTTTTTTAGGTGGTATTTTAATAACGTTCCCTTCGCAAAAAGTGGATTTTGATATTAGGTTGCTTAGTGGTTTTATGAACGCAAGACTTAAAATTACCAACTTTAAATCTCGAAGCTAATGGGAATACGTTAGGATATGATTTGGGTGCATTGGTAAGTATCCATCTAAGTCAAAAGACCTCATTTGTTTTATCCATGGATTATTCAGGTGGCAAACCCTTGCTAAAATCAAACATAGGTACGGATTTTACCCAAAACATAGAAAATGTTTCCCTTACCGGGGGAATTGCATTTAGAATAAAATAAAACCATGGTATTCCAAATATTGAGGAATTCAAGAAAGGGTTGAAGGCTTACTTTATTTATTCTTTTTCGCCCACGAATCCCTCAATGGAACGGTACGGTTGAACACAAGTTTGTCTTCTGTAGTATCAGGATCGACACAAAAATACCCCAAACGTTGGAACTGGAATTTATCCAGGGCCTTTGCCCCTTTTATGCCAGGTTCGATTTTACCGGTGATCGTTTTTAACGAATCGGGGTTCATGTTATCTTTGAAATCAACTTCCCCGTCAACCGTGTCCGGGTTTTCGGTTTTAAACAGACGGTCGTATAAGCGCACTTCTGCATCAATGGCATGATCGACCGAAACCCAGTGCAAAGTACCTTTTACTTTTCGGGTGCTACCGGATCCGCTTTTGGTTTCGGGGTCATAGGTACAATAAACTTCGGTGATATTACCTGCTTCGTCTTTTTTGTAATTTTCGCATTTGACAAAATAAGCCCCTTTCAGCCTTACTTCCCTTCCAGGGCCAAGGCGGAAAAATTTCCGGGGTGGGTCTTCCATGAAATCATCGCGTTCAATATAAATTTCCCTGGAGAAAGGCACTTTTCGAGAACCCATTGTTTCATCTTCCGGGTTCAATTCAATATCCAGTTCCTCGACCTGCCCTTCAGGATAATTTGTGATAATCAACTTTAAAGGGTTCAATACCGCAAAAACCCGTGGGGCGATTTTGTTCAAATGTTCCCGGACACTGAATTCAAGGACGCCCACATCAATGGTATTGTCACGTTTGGCAACCCCGATACGGTCGGCAAAATTACGGATGGATTCGGGTGTATAGCCCCTTCTCCTTAACCCTGAAATAGTAGGCATCCTGGGGTCGTCCCAGCCATTCACGTAATTTCCCTTTACCAGTTCGAGCAATTTTCTCTTGCTCATAACGGTATAGGTGAGGTTCAACCTGGCAAATTCGATTTGCCGGGGACGGTATTCGGTTTCGATGATATTATCGAGGAACCAATCGTAAAGCGGGCGGTGTATTTCAAATTCCAAAGTGCAAATGGAATGGGTGATCCCTTCGAGGTAATCGGATTGGCCATGGGCAAAATCGTACATGGGATAGATGCACCAATCGTCTCCTGTCCGGTGGTGCGTTGCATGGAGGATACGGTACATGACCGGGTCGCGCATGTGCATATTGGGGGAAGCCATATCGATTTTTGCCCTCAACACTTTTGATCCATCAGGGAATTCCCCTTTTCTCATCCGTTCAAATAAACCAAGGTTTTCTTCGATGGGGCGGTTCCTGTACGGGCTTTCTGTCCCCGGCCTGGTGGGCACGCCCCTTTGTTCGCTGATTGTTTCTGCCGATTGTTCTTCAACATAGGCCTTGCCCTTTCTTATCAGCTTAACGGCCCATTCGTACAACTGTCCGAAATAATCAGAAGCATAATATTGCCTGTCTTCCCAATCAAACCCCAGCCATTTAACATCTTCGATAATGGAATGTACATATTCGTCTTCTTCTTTTGTGGGATTTGTATCATCAAAACGGAGGTTTGTCTTTCCATTGTATTTTTCGCCAAGGCCAAAATTCAAACAGATTGATTTTGCATGTCCGATGTGGAGGTAACCGTTTGGTTCCGGTGGAAAACGGGTATGTACCCGGCTTTTGTTTTTGCCGTTTTTAATATCTTCTTCAATGATGGATTCCAGAAAATTCAATGACCTGGAATTCCCTTGGTTTTTTTCTTCCGAATTGCTGTTCATATTGTTCATCTCGTTTCCCTATTTTGCTGAAAGCCTGCAAAATTAAGATTCTAAGTTGAATAATGTGTAAATTTCTGAGAATAAAAAAAGCTTTATCATTTGGATTTCACCAATGATAAAGCTTTGCAATGATATGTTTACCTGAATTTCCTTATTCCGCGAATTTGCTGCGCGATTCAAAAATCCTTTTTGCACTGTAACCAATTCCAAGGGCAAGCATGATTATAAGTCCCCCACCTACAGGGGCTCCACCGCCAACCGGCGTATTGCCACTTCCCGGCCCACCACCGCCATTTGGATGGGGAGGGGTTTGGGCTTGCATCAGTAAAGGGCCTGTGGCCAAAAAAACAATGATTACTATATGTTTGATGATTTTTTTCATTTGATTGAATATTATTTGTTAATAGTTACTTTTTCTGTTACTACTGAATTGGAATAAACCACTTTGACGATAAAAGTACCTGTTCCCGCAATTTTGATCGTTTCGGATTTCCCATTTATTTGCTTTTGGGAAATAAGCTGACCGGTAATATTATAAACTTTTATTTTCCCATCTATTCCGTAAGGGGCCTCCAAATGGATTTCATTGCCATAGGCAAAGATATTTACACCTGAAGCTTTATTGTCAGGAATATCTGTCAGGGAGTTTAAGTGCAGAATAAAACGATCATCGTTTTCACCCACGACATAACCAAAGTTATAGCTATTGTTCTTCAGGTTGGTGAAAGTCCCTGTTTCTGTATCTTCCAGTAAAATTATATCAATATCACTTGATTCGGTAACAGAAATGGCGAACAAACTATTTTCCCCGGCTTTCACTCCAAGTGGAACAGATTCAGTACCGAATGGCAGGGCATTGATGGAAAGGGGTTGGTCCTGGTTGGTGTATATTTGCCCAACTTCATCCACATATCCAAAAATCTTATGTGCGTCCCAGTCGCCATCAAAACCTACAGTTGTCCCTTCAAGTAAACGGATAACTGTTTCATCCGTGTATCCATTGCCCGAAACTTCAAGCCTTACGAAATCACTGATTCCATCCTTGTAGAAAGCGGTTGTGTTTAGGTGTACCTTAACAGCTTCTGTGCTTTGAAGTGTCCCCATTACAGGAAAAGGGCCTCCGCTACCGGGATCGCTTACCGAAACGAAGAAACCTTGTCCCATGGCGATATACCTTGTTCCTCCGTTTGTCCCGACACCACCTACATAGGTTGCCCAAGTCGCCGAATTTACATGGCGGTATGTTGCATTGTCGATATTTGTTTTTGTCCAGCCCGTAGCTGCATCCCAGTCAATGGCAGAGCAGAAAGGGTTTCCTACAAGGTTCCACCCCGAATTTCCACCGGTTGCTGTCCTTTGGACAGTATTGGGTGCCCCGATTGTCCCGGTGTTTAAAGTCCCGATAAATTCTGCCGTGGACGAACTATTGTTCCATAGTGCATAACCAGTTCCCGGATCAAGGGGAACGTTGGTCGGGGTTATGTCATGGTACAAATTGTCGCTTTCGTCGTGGTATTGCAGGTACAGTCCGGTGAACATCCCGGAAACGGCATCAGAAATGGGCGACGATATGAGGTGCCACTCACTTCCTGCATAATACCTTTCAACGGTTGCAGAACCATAAGAAAAAGTCCCATTATTGATAAATGAACCGCTGCCACCTGCATTGGAGCGGATTATAAAACTTCCTCCGACCGTTACAAGGTTTCCTGCATTAATCGTGACTGAACCAACTGGGTTTATCACGGCCTCCCCAATTGCGCCAGAAACACCAATGGTAACCGCATTGTTTATTTCAACCCTTGACCAGGCGTTGTAAGGGGGATATTGTCCATTTGCCCATGTTGTTACAGTAGTCCAGGCACCATCTGCAACAGTATAATAGGGAATCGGTGCAGTGGAAGTTACCCAGATTGGGTCAGATGGTTCGATGGCCACTGTCCCCCCCAGGACTGCCGTGTTGCTGTTGGAGCTTAAATCAGCACTGGTTTGCCCACTGCCCTCGTTAAAAGAATAGTAAGCCACAAGGTTTGCTTCCAAAGCGGGGTTGTCAAGTTCCTTGTACATGTTCTCACGAATTTGTGCTTGTGTGAGCGAAACATCCCAAATCCTTACTTCGTCCAGTGATCCATCAAAAAAATGAGGCTCCGCTCCATAATAGGCACCGATCAAAGTGTTGTTTGTAGAACCATCGGCAGGGTTCACCCAGGGCATACTGGCCGCCAGAACACCATCCACATATATGGTAAGCGTTGAACCATCCCATGTGCCGGCCACGTGGTGCCAAACATTTAAGTTGAGTACATTGTCACTTGTTTGCACTACATTATTTTGATTTGCATTCGGGTCCATCCCAAAGGCAATTGCATTGGTCGATGCACCGTCACCCGATCCCAGATAATAGGATGTTGCCCAGTCTTTTTCCACGATCCGGTTCCAATTGTTTTGGTTAATTGCTGTGGAATAAACCCATGCCTCAATTGTGATATTACCCGTTATGTCAAGGCTGGCATCATTGCCGCAATTTACGTAATCATCCAATCCGTCAAAACCCAATCCATATTGGCCTTGGCCGCTCAGATAAAGGGAGCCGAAAACGAAGATCACGACTGCTAAAAGTTGTTTTGTTTTCATAATATTGGTTTTTTGTTTATAATAAATTAAGAGTTAGAGATTTATGGTTTTAAAGATATGCAAAAGTAATTTACTTAAACCAGAATTCAAACTTTCCTGTACACTTTTACTTAATACATAGGCGCTTTCTACGTAAACAGAAAGAAAAAGTTTCGATATAATCAACACTTGCTCAATGAATTTGGGGTCTGGCGAAGTTGTTCAAACACTGTGATAAAAACAGGTCAAGAAAGGCAATGCCGGGAAAAACAAAGGCTATTAGACTTTATAACAATTAAAATCGTATGGCATTATCTATCTTTTTCCGTTTCCCTTCGTTATTTTTATTTTCCATAGCTAAGGCTATGCAAAAGAAAAATGCCTTGGGAACCAAAAAAATCTTAAATCCTGCCCATATACGACTTCAATCATTATAAAGTCTATTGTGAAAAAAAATACTTTCTCCACATTTTATTTTTATTAAAAAACACATCAAAAGCAAATAATCCCAAAACAGATATAATAATGGCAATAGTTGTTGAAGAAATTTGAACTTTTTGGAACAATCCACTGAAATTATGCAATGCGCTTTTAAGAAATGACACCAGAAAAGGGTCAAAATAC
>JAADJA010000039.1:3041-8873 GCA_013151015.1 Chlorobiota bacterium | reverse complement strand
CAACAAAATCATTTTCTACTAAAAAATGTTTATTCCATTCTTCACCTTTTTCGTTCAAGTAATATATTCTTAGAATTCCGTTGAAGATAAACCCTAAATCTTTTGTTGATTGACCTTCTTTTGAGAAATAGTCATTTTTGTCAAGTTCCTTTATGTAAATCAAAGGTTCAAGTTCTGACCAACATTCATTGCCAATTCGATAGATATTATCTATTGATTGTCTTATTTGAATTTTATGTTTTTCTGTTGGTTTCATATTTCTATGCTCGTTCGTTTTGCTTGCAGGTAACAATTATGTAAATGTAATATTACATTTATTTACACATCATCTACACACTCAAACTAAACATATCCCTCTACCCCAAAATCATCCCAACAATAGTGGCAGATAGCAAAGAAGCGAGGGTTCCGGCAAGCAGGGCCTTGAAACCGTATTGGGAAAGGAGAAGGCGTTTTCCGGGGGCGAGGGAACCAATCCCTCCAATCTGTATCCCGATGGAGGCAAAATTGGCAAAGCCGCACAACATATAGGTTCCCATGATGATGGATTTTTCGTGTGCAAAGGCCCCGGCATCTTTCATATCGGCCAGGCTGATGTAACCGATAAATTCGGTCATAATGATTTTTTCACCGAGTATCCTTCCAACCAGTGTAACATCCTCGGAGGCAACGCCGAGCAGCCACATCAAAGGGGCAAAGGTATATCCAAGGATAAACTGTAAGGAAAGTTCTTTGAATTGGCCATTGGTGAAACTGGCAATGGAATCGTTCAAGTGGGTAAATGAGCCCAGAAGGAAAAACAGATAATTGGCAAATGCGATAAAGGCGATAAAAACCAACAACATGGCGCCCACGTTCACGGCCAGTTTCAGGCCTTCTGTGGTTCCGTTGGAAATGGCATCCAGGATATTCTTCCCTATTTTGTCCTTTGGGATTTTTGTATTGCTGTCGATGGGTTCGGTTTGCGGAACAAGGATTTTAGAAATAACGATAACCCCGGGGGCGGCCATAATGGAAGCGGCCAGCAAATGTTTTGCATAGAGGAGTTCCTGCACGGGATCGCCACCGCCCAACACCTTAATATATACAGCCAAAACCCCACCGGCCAATGTGGCCATCCCACCGGCCATGACCAAAAGGATTTCCGATTTGTTCATTTTCTCAAGATAGGCCTTGATCATAAGGGGCGATTCCGTTTGGCCAAGGAAAATATTCCCTGCAACCGAAAGGCTCTCGGCACCCGACAGTTTCATCAGTTTCGTCATTACCCAAGCCAGTGCCCAAACCACTTTCTGGATAATCCCAAGGTAGAACAACACACTCGTCAATGCAGAGAAAAAGATGATGGTCGGTAAAATGGTAACCGCAAAATTGATAAGGGGCATTTCAATCTGGCCCGTAACAAAGGAATGGAAAAGGAAGTCGGTGCCCGCATTGGTAAACTCCAGAATCTTGACAAATATTTTCCCGATAAATTCAAAAAAGGCTTGCACAAAGGGTATCTGCAAAACACCTATTGCCAACAGCAACTGTATGCTAAGGCCCACGCCCACCACTTTCCAGGAAATGGCCCTGCGGTTATTGCTAAAAAGAAAAGCTATCCCGATCAGGACAAACATCCCCAATAATCCACGCAATATCGTAATCAAACTAAACGATTTCCCAAGGGGCTCGGGCATGATGGCCGTATTTTCCGCAACAGTATCCGAAACAGCGGCCACATTGCCCGCTGCCATCACAGAAACGGCAGGATCGGCCTGCAATTCGTGAGCTCCAGGTTGGGGCATGATAAAAGGGATCAATACGATTAAGATTATTGAGATTAAAAACGGCCAGTACCTTTTCATTTTTGGTTGATTTTATATTATTACTATTGTTTCCGGGGCAAATTATCAAAACCCCAATTCCTTGAACAAATCCCATTTAGCCACAAATTTCACCAATTAAATAAAAATGCAATTTGCATTTTACCAATTGCAAACTGCCACTTCGTTGAAGCACTCCTGAAAAAACGGGGTTATTTCGCAAGGACAATGCTTTAATTCAAAATCAGGTTTCCTTTCTCCGGTTTATTTCGTCCCTGATTTGGGAGGCTTTTTCATATTCTTCGTTTTCGATGGTTTTTTGAAGGAGTTTTTTTAATTCGTTTATCGAGTATTTCCCATAGATATTATCCTCTGATTGCTCTTCTTTTTTGGGCGCCTTCCCTTCCCCTTCCTTGTCGTCCATCACAATCCCGGCTGCCGACATGATTTTTTCATAGGTATAAACAGGGCAATGGAACCTAAGCGACAAGGCAACGGCATCCGATGTACGGGCATCGATCCGGTATTCCGTTTTCCCGTCCAAACAAACCAGCTCAGCATGAAAAACCCCTTCGATGAATTTATTGATGATCACTTCCTGGATGGTAATATGGAAAGTTTCGGCAAAACTCCTGAACAGGTCATGGGTCAATGGCCTCGTTGGTTGCATTTTCTCCAGTTCGATGGCAATTGCCTGCGCCTCAAAACCGCCTATTATTATTGGTAACCTCCGCTTCCCCCCTTCTTCGCCCAGTATGAGCGCATAGGCCCCGCTTTGTGACTGGCTGTACGACATTCCTATTATTTCAAGCTTGATTTTTTCCATCAAATTATCCCTTCAATTTATTGTCCTGTGAATCGCAGATAAAAGTATTAATATTTTCAATTTGCAAAGCTGTTTATCATAATTAATTTGAAATTTTATCAACAATCCTTTTTTGATATTTTGTTTCCAGCAATATTGTTTCGCAGAAAATTCTTTGTAGGACCGCGTTATATAATCAACTACAAACTGGTTTACAAAATATTAGGGTCACGATTTTTTTCGACCTGGTCAAATAAAACGAATAATTTTTCAGTAATGACAAATATCACCAAGGCTCTTAATAAGTATCTCTTGCTTTTATTGAAATACTTTCTATTTTTGTGCCTTCTAATAAAAAAAACAAAAAAACATGAAACGAATTTTATCCATTTTGTCGGTAATAATGTTACCGGTTTTTTCTTTTGCCAGTGAAGCCGATCTGGTAATCCCTAAGGGGATAATGGAGGAGTCAATTCTCTATTGGGGCTTTCTGATAACCATCGCCGGATTTATGTTCGGGCTGTACCAGTTTGTGAAAGTCAAGAAAATCAGAGCCCATCAATCAATGCTGGATGTGGCATACGTGATTTACGAAACAGGCAAGACATACCTGATCCAACAAGGTAAATTCCTGGCTATCCTCTTCCTTTTCATTGGAAGTGCCGTTGCTTTCTACTTTGGCTTTCTGGCCGAAGGATTTGGTTTCGGGGGTGTTATGATGATCCTTGGATGGACGGTCCTTGGTATCCTTGGTTCTTACAGTGTTGCCTGGTTTGGCATCCGTATGAACACTTATGCCAATGCACGGATGGCTTTTGCTTCCCTTGAGAAAAAGCCCATTAAACTGCTGAACATCCCGCTGAACGCTGGGATGAGCATCGGGGTGGTTTTGATTTCGCTCGAACTTACCATGATGCTGATTATCCTGATGTTCGTGCCCGGGGAATATGCCGGTGCCAGTTTCATCGGATTTGCAATTGGCGAATCACTTGGGGCTTCCGTCCTTAGGATTGCAGGTGGCATCTTTACAAAAATCGCTGATATTGGATCTGACTTGATGAAAGTGATTTTCAAGATTGGTGAAGACGACCCAAGGAACCCGGGAACAATTGCCGACTGTGTTGGTGATAATGCAGGTGATAGCGTAGGCCCTACGGCAGATGGATTTGAAACATAC
This sequence comes from Chlorobiota bacterium, assembly GCA_013151015.1. Classification (GTDB taxonomy): domain Bacteria; phylum Bacteroidota; class Bacteroidia; order Bacteroidales; family JAADJA01; genus JAADJA01. The sequence continues at coordinate 5,086 of JAADJA010000039.1, read as the reverse complement.
GGGGTAACAGGCGTTGCTTTGATTTCTTTTATTGTTTTGGCCGTAACCAAAGGTACGAGCTGGGAAGAAAACCAGGTTTTATTGCTTACCTGGATTTTTGTGATGCGTATATTAATGGTCGTTACATCCATTGTATCTTTCTGGATCAATGGAGCAATTACCACTGCAAAATACAGCAATGTGGAAGACCTTGATTTTGAAAAACCATTGACCTCACTGGTTTGGATCACATCCATTTTATCCATTTTTGTAACATTTGCGGCCAGTTATTTTATGATCGGCGATATGCCGAATGATCTCTGGATATCCCTTTCTGTAATTATCAGTGCGGGTACACTTGGGGCAGCCTTGATCCCTGAATTCACCAAACTTTTCACAAGTCCAAATTCAATACATGTCAAGGAAGTTGTTGAAGCCTCAAAAAAAGGGGGTGCTTCGCTCAATATCCTTTCAGGACTGGTGGCAGGTAACTTTAGTGCTTTCTGGCAAGGAATGGTCTTCTTCCTTTTGATGTTCATCGGGTATTATGCAAGTACTTTCGGACTGGAGGAATTCATGATCTACCCATCTATTTTTGCTTTTGGCTTGGTTGCATTCGGTTTCCTTGGAATGGGCCCCGTTACCATTGCTGTTGACAGCTATGGCCCGGTGACCGACAATGCCCAGTCCATTTATGAGTTGTCCTTGATCGAGGAAAACCAAAAAGAAGTAACCCTCGAAATTGAAAGGGACTTTGGTTTTACCCCTGACTTTGAGAAATCGAAGTATTATCTTGAAGCAAACGATGGAGCGGGAAATACTTTTAAAGCCACGGCAAAACCCGTATTGATCGGTACTGCCGTTGTGGGAGCCACAACCATGATATTCTCCCTTGTCCTTGTAATCGAACGTACCCTTATGATTAAGCCTGAGGAAATCCTGAATTTGCTCAACCCATATACTATCTTCGGTTTCTTATTGGGTGGTGCGGTCATCTATTGGTTTACCGGAGCTTCCATACAAGCGGTAACTACGGGAGCCGCAAGGGCTACCGACTATATCAAAGACCATATCAACCTGGATCCGAACGCACCTAAAAAAGCTGACATTGAAAAGTCCAGGGCGGTTGTGAAAATTTGTACGATATATGCCCAAAAGGGAATGTGGAACATCTTCATTGCCCTGTTCTCTTTTGCACTTGCATTTGCCTTCCTTTCGGCCCCGGCCACTTCCAATGCACCGGTTTCGATGTTTATCAGTTACCTGATCTCGATTGCGTTCTTTGGGCTTTACCAGGCCATATTTATGGCAAACGCCGGTGGCGCATGGGACAATGCCAAGAAAGTGATTGAAGTCGATATGCAGGAAAAAGGGACACCTTTGCACGATGCCTCTATCGTAGGTGATACGGTTGGCGATCCTTACAAAGATACATCTTCTGTTGCGTTGAACCCGGTAATCAAATTTACCACACTCTTTGGTTTACTTGCCATGGAAATTTCTATTTCTGAAAGTTTCAGGGATATAGCACCTTATTTTGGATTGGCATTCCTTGCCGTTGCACTTTATTTTGTTTACAGGTCATTCTACAAAATGAGGATCAACTAAGCAAAACTTCTTATGATTTAAGGCCCTGTAACCTTGTTGCAGGGCTTTTTTTATGTGCTATTTTGTGGCGGTTTTAAAACAGAACCAACAAACCTGTCCAACCTTAACTGTCCCATTATCTTCTTGCCAGTAGAAAACAACGAATGTTCCGCTTTATTGAAAAACTGCTTTGTTCGTCTTAACCCAGATAATCCATCTTCGTGATCCCTTCCATTTTCTTTGGCCTGATTCCCAATTTTATCCTTCATGGATACAATAGGGATGGTATCTTTCGCTTCGGATATTTGCACGAACTCAATTTGTTTTCCTTCATCATACATAGGTTCAATTCCAACTTCATCCACATAATCCAAGCTTGCACCATCAAATTCAATGGAAAACCGAAAGTATTTCCATGTCTTGATAAAGGTATTCTCTATTTTTTTCAGGAAATATCCAAGCTGGCTTTCGGAAAACGG
>JAADJA010000039.1:0-3028 GCA_013151015.1 Chlorobiota bacterium | reverse complement strand
GGGGAAGAAATTCCTGATCTTTGCCCGTATCCTCAAATTCCCAAACCATTTGCCTTGAAGAAGCTGTTTGCAATGTGAGTCCGTTCATATCAGGCTTTTCAGGATCGACCCTTTCATACCTGTCCTCAAAAATCCGGTTGGAATAAATCACGAAACCCTCCATGAATTTATCAGAGCTTGAAGAAAACCTTTGATTTGCCTTTTTTAGTTTCCTCTTAAGACCGGTTGTTAATTTACCGAGTTTTTCATTAATCCCTTCAAACGGGGTTCTGTGGAAAGCTTCCCTTAGTTTTGCTGAAATCCCCCAATTTGGTTTTACCGATTGCCAGGATTCCATTAATTGAAAAATCATTGATTCGATATCGGCCTTTGATTTTGACTTTGGTTTTTTTACAGGTTCAAAAGGTTTTTCTTTGGGTATTTCATTATTTTGATGGTTTTTCTGGTTAAGCTCTGCTAAATAGCGTTTTCGGCTTTGGCTTATTTTTTTATAGACTTCATTTCCCATGATTGATTACTGCTTAATTATTTAGGACTGGATTAATTAATTTCAACAAGGCCCCTGTTGTAAGAGATGGCAAAAATACATTTCTGAACTACTGATTGTCAAGCTAATTAAGGCAATTTTCAATAATTAAGCCCTCTAATAAGCCACCTAAACATGAAATGCTTAAGCTTAACAGAATTATTAAGCCCTTAATTATTTCCTTAACTAAATTTGCTTTTTGCTTAATATTATTTGTACTTTTGCTTAAAAATAATTTGAGGCCTTTCTCCTTTATATATCACCCTATTGAAAAACTGCATGGAATAATCCCTGATATTATGCCCGGCATAAAGAAGATAATTACCGTGCATTTCGATAGTTCAAAAAACCGGATTACAGGGATTTTGACAGATAATGACAATGGGGGATATACCACAAGGGAGTTGAACATTGACACGGCCCTTCCATCGCTCCAGCGGTATATGGAGGAGAAAAGCCCTTTTTCGTGGTTAAGCGAACAAAGCCTCCCTTTTGATATTAAAAAAGAAAATGACAAGCTTTCCATTGATATTTTCTCGGAATTGCAGAACATTGTCCTGCTCATCCGTGTTCCCGACGAACTGAACCAATTGAAGGACCTTGTCTTTCTTTTCCTGAACGAAAACCCCAGCAACTTTGGGGTTACCAATATGGTAAACCCTTTAACCACGGACAATAAAAGTATTATCGCATTTTTGCTTTTCAACACGATCAAGACTTTTATCAATGGGCAAAATGAAGATCGGGAGGTTTTAATATCTGCCAATTCCAGGACACGGCAAGTGATTGCCATTACCGAAAACCTTAAGCAGGAATTGGAACGCACCAAGGACAATTACGGATTGAGCCTTATAAAGCTTTGTCAGAATTATATACATGACTGGTCAGCAAAAAACAGTAAGAAATATGTTTTTACGCCCGGGGCACTCAACAAGATCAAAAAGTACAAAGGCGACCTGAAAAACCTCGAAAGGATTATTGCTGAAACCGTTTCCTATGTTGACAACCTGTACTTTGGCGTGCAGGGCGAAATAGAGATTTCGGAATGGCACATCCATCTTGACACGGCGACCGGAGGAACGGTGGAAGCCAAAACCGAAGTGGCGCAGGAAGACAAATACGCCAAGACCCTGGCCTTGCTCGACAAACTGGAAAAAGCGGCCTTGCAAGTAAAAAGCAAGCACCTGAAAATGACCGGGACCAATGTGGGCGCTGCCTGCCCTGTTCCCATTTCGGCACCTGCCATTTCCGATGCCCTTTACAACCACCGGGGAAAAATCAACAACCTCATAAAAACCTATCCTGAAAATTGGGAAACCATCAAAAACGAATTCCGACCCGTGATGAACATTTTGAAGCAGGACAATAATTAGAATCCTACAAGCATTTTAGTGGGCAATGATTGTTTTTCAATATATTCAAACAGACCAATTGCAATGCGGGAACGATTAAGGGCAGGAATGTCAGTATCGTGCATGGCCATAACATTGGATAAATCCAAATCTTTAGATTTCCTTTAGAATTATTTCCGTATTTTGCACTATGAAAATCCTCATTGTGGAAGATGAAATAGAACTATTGACGGCTGTCAGCAACTACCTTGTCAAAGAAAACCATATCTGCGAATTGGCCGAAAACTACCAAAAGGCCGACGAAAAGATATCCATTTACGAATATGACATTATCCTTTTGGACATCGGCCTCCCGGACGGAAACGGACTGGAATTGATAAAGGCTATTAAGCAAAACAACCTAAGGGCCGGGATAATTGTTATTTCGGCAAAAAACTCAACCGATGACAAAATCACCGGCCTCGACCTTGGGGCCGATGACTATATGACAAAACCTTTCCAATTGTCCGAACTGAATTCAAGGATAAAAGCCGTTTTGCGCAGAAGGCAATCCAATGGGTCCAGCACGATTGGTTTTAACGAAATATCCATTGACACGGATAGTAAAGAAGTGAGGATAAATGACAGGAAAATCAAGCTTACAAGAAAAGAACACGAGCTGTTGATGTATTTCCTCATCAACAAAAACAGGTTGCTGACCAAGGAAGCCATTGCAGAGCACCTTTGGGGCGACAATATCGATATGGCCGATAATTTTGATTTTATTTACACCCATCTGAACAACATCCGCCGTAAAATCAAATTAGCCGGGGGCAAGGACTATATCAGGACACTATACGGAATGGGGTATAAATTTGCCGATGTATGAAGTTCCTCGCCAAAATAAACCTGAATTACTTGGTATTGCTGACTGTAATGCTTGTCGTCATTTCCTTTGCCGGATACTTTATCATTAAATGGCGTTTCCAAAATGAAACGAGGGAAAAATTGGAACAAACATCGGAACTCATCAAAAAACAAATCGGGGAAACCGGAATCAATTGCAAGCTTTATCCACTTATCGATGTGAGGAAAAGCAAGTCGAAAAAGACCATTGATGCGGTTTACAAGGAAATCTTCATACAGAACAAAGCAGAAGATTATGAAGACG
>JAADJA010000227.1 GCA_013151015.1 Chlorobiota bacterium | reverse complement strand
AGGCACATAAAATTTATACAATTATTGATGATAAATCAGGAATCGCAAAATCCGCCAATAGTTTGGGTATGCTGAACCGTTTTTTCGGGGATTATTCAACTGCGCTCGAATATTCGCTCAATGCGTTGGGTATCTTCAAGGAAATTGGTGACAAAGAGGGAATTGCATCTTCATTGATCAGTATAGGCGTGGTTTACAGAAACCTGGGGGAAGATGAAAAGGCTTTGCAAAACTATAAAGAAGCTTTGCAAATTTGCAAAGAGAATAATTTCAGCAAAGAATTGGTAAATGCCTTGGTTTCCACGGGCAACATTTATTGGTACGCAGGTGACAACAAAAAAGCCCTTTCATATTATAACAAGGCGAAAGCAACTGCCGAAAACGAAGGGTTAATGGCCGATGCGGGCTCAGGGATTATCAATAACATCGGCAATGTTTACAGAAGTATGGGACAATACGACAAAGCCCTGGAATACTATAAAGAATCACTTGCTTATAGCAATAAGGCAGGTGACCAGAACATGAAAGCCGTAATCATAAAAAACAGGGGGATTGCCTATAAAGAAAAGGGGAATTATTCAAAGGCAATAAAAGATTTATATGAAAGCAAGCAAATCGCCGAAAAGAACCAGTTGCTCAGGATTGTAAAGGAAGACCTGGAAAACCTGGCGGAGACGTATTCCTTGCTCGGCAATTTCAAAAAAGCCTTTGAGGTACATAAAGAATACACACGGTTGAAGGACTCCCTCGACAATCAGGAAGCGATGAACAAGCTTGTCATGCTTCAGTTGCAACATTCCGAAAAGGAAAAAGAACAACAGGAAACAATTGTACAAACCGAAAATGCCTTGGTCTCTACCAAGAAAAGCAATCTCCGCAACTATATTATCCTATTGTCACTTTTTATCAGTATTTCCGTACTCATCATAATCAACAGGTTCAAGACAAAATTAAAAGCCCACAAAGAATTAGTGGAAATGAACGCCAACCTTGAAAGACGGGTGGAAGAACGTACCAAAAGGTATCGCGAAGAAAACGAAAGGAGAAAAATGGCACAGGAACAGGCCGAACTCGCAAACGATGCCAAAAACAGGTTTCTGGCAACTATCAGCCATGAAGTGCGAACACCCATCAATGCCATTATCGGATTCTGTGATTTGACCATAAATTCGAATATCGACAAAGTACACCAAAAGAACCTTTCAAGGGTGAAAGATTCTTCCACACATTTGCTGGCACTTATCAAAGACATCCTTGATTATTCACAAATTGAAAGTGGGGAGTACGAGCTGAAAAAGGAAACTTTTGACCTTACGGAACTCATAAATTCGGTAATCAATGCCTTCTATCTCGATGCGGAGAGCAAGAAAATAAAGCTTAGTTTTAATAAAACCGGGACTGTTCCGAAATATTTTATCGGCGACCCGGATGCTGTAAGGCAGATACTTTACAACCTGATTGGAAATGCGTTGAAGTTTACGGAAAAAGGCGAAGTTTCAGTTTCGGTAAAAGTGGAAGAAATAATCGCAAAGGGTGAAAAAGTCAAAATTGGTTTTGAGGTAAAAGATACCGGGATCGGGATTTCACAATTGAAGCAAAAGCTTATTTTCAAAGGATTTACACAAGTTGATGGTTCTTCGAGCAGGAAATATGGAGGTGCAGGCCTGGGTTTGACCATTAGCAAACACTTTGTGGAAATGATGGATGGTGAAATCCTGGTAAAAAGCAAAAAAGGGGAAGGGAGTACATTTAGCTTCCAACTTACCCTGAAAGAAAACAAGAAGAAAGTTTCTGAGGACATCAAAGCCATTACCGAAGAGAAGAAACCCATGCACATCCTTGTTGCCGAAGATAATTTCCTGAACGCCCAGGTTGTTGCCGCGTTTTTGAAACGTTTGGGACATACATCAAAAGTCGTGAACAATGGTTTGGAAGCTTTGCAGATTTTGACAAAAGAAGAATTCGATGCGGTATTAATGGACATTGAAATGCCCAAAATGGATGGCATTGAAGCGACAATTGCAATCCGCCTTGGGAAAGAAAACATCATCAACCCCGACATTCCGATCATCGCCCTCACGGCCCATGCCCTGAAAGACTATGAAGAAAAGAGCTTCAAAGCAGGGATGAACAGCTATCTCACAAAACCTGTCGATATCGATAAGCTTTCCGAAATATTGGTGGCTGTATAAAGCAAGTACATTTCCCTATTGCTTGTTGTTCAACCCCAACCAATCCCTTAACGTTTCCTGGACAAAAGACTTTTGGTTTTCGGGCAAATTCCGTATCCTCGTCAAATGGCTTCCGCCGGGCTTAACGATTTTCACACAGTTATTTGAGTACGTGAGATCCACGGCGGTTGAGGACCAAGGGTCGTTTTCCCCATAAATAAAAAGCATGTTTTTGGCCCGGTGCCTTACAAAACAATCCACTTCTTGCATGACAACAGGGTCATATTCGACATCTAAGCCTTCGGGTGCGGTGAATTCAAAAGTTGGGTTTTCGGTATAAGTAACGTAATCCTTGAAAGGGGCAATATCATAACCATAAAAACCGATTTCGGCCAATGCCTGGTAAAAAAATGGCTGATAACCGGCAATCCCTTTATCCGAAACCCAATCAATGGAAGCCACACGGTCAAGGTGTTTTATCATTTCAGACGGAGAACCCTCAACAGGAATATTGCTGCAATTAATGGCTCCCCATTGCCAAAAGGAAAAGGAATATTCAAAAACAGTAAGCTCAAAGCCTTTTTCTGTCCCAATCCTGTAATTCAACTTTTTCTTTTCAGCCAGCTTTTCAAATTCCGGCAAATATTTCTCTTTATTTTTCAAAAGTTCCAACTGGAAATTCAAAACCCTTGAACGACAAACAGAATCGCCCACATTGTCCAAAAAGCGGTAAACCCGTTTATCCTCGACCGAAAAGTTCAACGGGGCCACATATGGAACGCTCACGTCCACATCATCAGGATAAAAACAACGGAAAAATGTGGTTGTTTGCCCCCCTTTGCTAATTCCCGTACTCAACCATTTTCCATGATAGATATTCTTTAGGATTTCGACGATCCGATGATGATCAGCAGCCGAATTGTAAACGGTCAGGTTCGACCAATCCAGTGAATCAGGGACAGATTCCCCAAAATAGCGATGTTCCACACAAACCTGGTTTGCATCCAGAAAAGATGACAGCTCATGCAAATAATAGGAATCTTCGGCATAATTGGCCGCATAGCCTTCCGTTATAAAAACAACCGGTCTATCCATTCCGTGGTGAGAAAGGAACACCCTTTGGGTGAATGTTTCGCCATTTGGGTTTTCCTGATCGACCTCTTGTTCGATTTCCAACAGGTACTTCTCCATAAAGAAAGTATCCGTTTTTATCTCTTTGTAGGTAAAATGGTATTCTTCGGACAATTCTTCCAAGAGTGAAGCCAAACCCTGAGCTTGAAGAGAGCCAAAAGCAAATACGAATATGAAAACCAGGCTACGGGCAATCCAATTATTATTCATGCAATATCAATTTTCGTTTTAACAATAGTCCATCTCCAAAATGAACTTTTATCGTAATTATTTATTTGGGCAATTGTAATTGAATTAGAAATTTACATGTTAATGTTCACACAATGAACGCAAAGGTTATTCACGCAAAGTATGCAAAATTGATTCTTTGCTCTTTTTGCAACTCCCTACCGGCCGTAGGCAGTTTTGGCGTCCTTTGGTGAAACACATATAATAAGCTGTTGTTCGTTTCTTTAAATAAGGCTAAATAGTCACCTTTTCTCAATTTAATCCAATCTCCCAAATATCCAAATTTCAAACATCCTCCTTTTTTGTGGGAATCAGTTCATTTATTTCCTTTTTGCTTGAAGGCTTGGCAAACGCAACGGCCAATATTGCACCGCCGATCACCAGAATGGCTGCAATTATCCCGTTAACCGATAAGATATCGGGTTCGATCCAGGTCACTTCAAAATAAGCCAGAAGCCCCATCAGGATAAAAGTGATGATCGGGTTCATGGTTACAATAATACTTATTTTATTTGCTTCCAAATATTTAAAGGCAAGTGCGAGGCATCCGTAAGCTATTAAAGTATTTAAGCCGAGATAGACCAGCAAGCCCCATTGCGGAACCGTAAGTTCCATAAATCCCGAGGGCTTGATGAAAGGGAGAAAAAGCAAAATGGGCAATGCAAACAAAAACAGGTTCAGTTGCCAGGGCGAATAAGATTTTACCAATGTTTTCTGGAAAGCTGAATAGATCACCCAGGCCATGGCAGCCACAACAACCCAAAGTATCCCCATGTTGAACATGGCCTCTTCGCCAGTGATTTTTGCCAGGCTGTCGCGATAAAACAAAAACAGCCCGGAACCGGCGATCACAAAACCGATCCCCTGCCGCAAACTTATTTTCTCCTTAAAGAATATAAGGCCCACAAAACCCAATAATATGGGGCCGATCTGGATAATTACCTGTGCCGTGCTTGGTGTCGTGAGCTCAACACCATACAGAAAAGCAAGGTAGTTTATGCCAAGTGCCATGGAAGCCACAACAAGGAATATCGGTGGCTTTTTTAGGATTTTCAGTTCAGAGGGTTTCCTGAACAGGAAATAAACAAACAAAATGGAAAAAGCGACAACAAACCGAAACCAGACAATAGTGACCGGATCCATGATCCCGGATGCGACCTTCAGTGCAATCGCCAAAAACCCCCACATGACCGCAGTTATCGATGCATATATAATTCCTTTGATCCGTTGGTCTCTCATTTAAAATAAATCAATAGTTTTCTTGCCGAAACTAATTTGGGATTACATGGCCGGTTTCACATTTGAGTGTTCGGGCGGGGAATTCCTCGAAAAACGTGTAATTGTGCGTTGCCATCAAAACCGATCTTCCCGAACGGCTTATTTCAAAAAGCAGGTTCATTATCCCTTTTGAGGTTTCCGGGTCAAGGTTCCCTGTAGGCTCATCTGCCAGGATTATATCAGGGTCGTTCACCAAAGCCCGTGCAATGGAGACCCGTTGTTGCTCTCCGCCCGAAAGCTGGTGGGGCATTTTGAAACCTTTGGTCCCCAGGCCAACCTTTTCCAAAACATCCTGTGCCCTCTCCCCCATTTTCTTTTTGTCTTTCCAACCCGTTGCCTTCATCACAAAATTCAGGTTTTCGGTTACAGAACGGTCACTTAGCAATTGAAAATCCTGGAAAATAATTCCCAATTTCCTTCGGAGGTAAGGTATTTCCCGGTTCTTTATTCTCGCCAAATCATAACCAGCGACCGTCCCACTTTCGCCCTTAAATTCCAAATCGGCATAAATGGTTTGCAAAAGGCTGCTTTTCCCGCTCCCCGTTTTACCTATCAGATAAACAAACTCGCCCCTTTCAACATGCATCGTCACATTTGAAAGCACCAGTATTTCACGCTGAAATACCATCACATCTTTTAAATCAATTATCGTATCCAAAGGCATAATATATTGTTTGCCCCAAAATTAAATAAATATACTTAGCCATTGCAAACAAAAAAGTTTGCCGCCCATAAACCTTCCATCGATGGATCAACCTGGAAGTGTCTGGGAAGAAAAGACAGACAGCTTACAACTTTTGGTTGCAAACCAAATGTGTCATGTTCCATCACAGATTCAATCTGTGATGGGCTTAATTTTTATTGTAACCAAATTCTCTTGTTTGCAAAACATTTTTCCACCAACTTTCTCTATTCAAAATAGTTTGGTCGTTAATGGATGATTTAAAAATGTCTAGGATAGAATATTTGAAATTATTTTTAATATGTTCAAAACTTAGTTTTTCAAGTTCGGCATTTCCTCCATTTCCATATTTTATATAGGATT
>JAADJA010000138.1 GCA_013151015.1 Chlorobiota bacterium | reverse complement strand
TACGTTATAAACTATCGGACGATAAGATCGACCCTTTCAGAAAAGAGATACCCGATTATATCAAACATAACCTATGGAACATCGCATTTATCGCAGGGAGCAAAAACTATGAAGTAGGGGGAGACAATTACCTGAAAGCAACTGTAAGTGTCAATTATTTGCGGCAATTGACTTATAAACACAGTGTTGGCCTTGGCCTGGATTTCTTTTATTCCGATCTGGCAAACCTGAGAAACAATTCGGATGCTTCGGATTTCTCGAAATCATTTTCCATCGCTGCTGTTGCTTCCGGTGAATGGAACCTCACAAAAAACCTTTATGTGCCTATGGGGATCGGTATTTACCTGCACAGAAATATAGAAAACGATGAGAAAACAATTTATTATGAAAGGGTGGGGATGCGCTATCGTTTTGCAAAGCATTATTTTGCCGGGCTAAGTATTAAAGCCCATGGCGGTGCCGCCGATATTTTTGAATGGACGGTGGGTTATACTTTTCATAATGACACGAATAAGAAATGATTTTTTGCAACGGTCTTAAAGCAGGGGGGAGGATGGATAGATAGCAGGAGATAGACGGAAACAGCGGTGGAGCACGCTCCACCGCTGTTTCTGCAGCTTCATGTTCGGCCATCTGCAATATCCCAAATTGCATTAATCCCTGGGCAATCAGTTGACATGCCTAATAAATCAACTTGGATGATACCTTGCCAAATTGACCCGAAATATCCAAAAGCATAATCCCCTTTGCAAATGACCTTATATCCATTTGGATCGAATTGTCCCCCTGAACAATATGGATGTTCCTTGATGAAAGGAGTTTCCCGCCAATGCTGTATAATCTGATTTTCAATTCTTCGTTTTTCGTGGAAAAAATGCCAAGGTTTAAAGACCCCTGATCAATGTATTGATTTGTGATTGAAAAAGAAGCCGCGTTCATTTCACCTATTCCTGTAACGACGACTACTGCAATTCGAACCCAGGCCGTATCAGAAAGTCCTGTCATGTTGGTATTGAAAAGCTGGTAGCTTAGGCTATCTGTCCCGGTGAACCCCTCATCGGGAACATAGGTCAAAATTCCATCGGCAATTTCCCCTTGTCCATGACCGGCAACCTGAACAATTTCGGATGTGGCCGTTACATCTTCCGGGATAAAGTCATTGTCAAGGATATTGACAATTACCTCTGTGTTCATTTGGGTAGTTGTATCATCATCCATGGCCAGAGGTGTAAGCAAATCCTTAAAACGTTGCGAAAACTCCTGGTGGAACTGATTGGCAAGGTTTGCATCATAAACAAACAAGGTGTTTTCATCGTTGATGGATTCCGCTGAAGCCGACCAGTTGTGCGATCCGGTAATCAAAACAGGATTTGCAGCCCCTTCCTGAAAATCAATGATCGCATATTTGTGGTGGAAAACCGGGCCATCGGGCCATTCGCTTCCATCCGAATTTACATATTCTCTTACATTTACACCATTATCTTTCAGATATTGGTATTCGCTTCCGCTATAACCCGTATAGTCGATGATACCACTGATTTCCAGACCTGATTGTTGTGCACCTACAACGGCGTTTCCGAGGGAGTTTTCCGTAAAAACCATCACCCCAAATTCAAGGGTGGTTTCCGCCTGCAAAATTGCAGATTCGATCTTTGAAGTGGTTTTGTCGGAAGGGGAGAAGTAGGCTTCCATCGGAATATCGTCAATAAGAAATTTATGGGGTGTATTGTCGGTTTTTTCGGCACCGAACTTTGCATTGGCTTCATCGTACATCGGGCCATCGCTTCCCCACATCTCTTCAAATTCAAGTTCGAATCCCAGTGCCATGCTTTTGTCCTGTATGCAGATCATATTGTTGTAATCCCAGCCCAGGTTGTTCACGGTATGGTTCAGGGACCCTGTTATCAGCCATGCACCTGTTTCCGATCCGGCATCAATGATTATAAACTTATTGTGCATAATAGCCTCCGTATTCCCATAAAGTACCGGGATGTTTTCGTTTAGGTTTTCGAGAGCCGGGTTGTTGCCAATATCGTCAGTAATGTACCTTACCTGCACGCCATTTCCATAAGCGGCATTGATGGCCGACACAATCTCGTCCGATTCCTGCTCGTACATTGTAATGTCGAGGGTTTGTTGCGCCATGCTTAAATAATGGATTACCGTATCGACGATATTTGGTGTCCAAACTGCCATTTCATCATTGGCCACCGAATAATCCACATTGTGGTTAAAGTAAAGCTTTACTTCGCCCGATGAATTGGATACCGTGGCGTAGGGCTTTGTGAAATTTGGGGTTGTGTCGGAACCCATGACCGAAAATGCCCTTACGTAATAAATACCCGAAGCTTCCAATCCTGATAATTCTATTTCATGCTCCAGAGTGTTTCCTGGAGTATCTATATGCCCTCCTTCCAACCCGGGGGTGATTCCCCAAAACAATTCGGTCGTGGCATCCACATTGGTTTCCCATTCGATCGTAACAGAAGTTTTCGCTGGATTGATTTGTTCCGGCTCACTTGTAAAATAAAGGGATTCCATAATAATAATGTCGCTTTCATTCCGGGGCTCGATTTTATAATAGTCAAATGAATAATAGAGCGGGCCGGTAACAGTATAGCTCAAACCCAATACAGGCGAATAAGCCACGCCCAAATCATCCACCCGGCAAAACCCGCTGCCATCATCAAGTTCCCATTCGCCATAACCTGCGTTATCGTTGCTGCATATGGCATTTTCCACCTTCACCAAAACACCTTCATAAGCTTCATCGCTTATGGCCATCGTGTTCAGTACCGTGGCTTGCGGAAGTGCATTTCCGGTTGAAAGAACCGTAAAACCACTCACATCTTTCAACTCCGTCAAACTATAATATTCGGTAACCACACTTGTTAGTTCAACTTCGTCGCCCTCGTTGACGGCTTCGGTGGAATAAACATATACACCGTTCCAGGCACCTTCCCCGTCCTGGATAAAATAACTCCCGCTGAAAACCCCGGTAACTATCCCATGGGTCTTAACGGTTTCCCCTTCATAGGGCGAAGAATCCTGTTGCCCCTGGATTTGGTAAATAGTGACTTCTGTTTGCGCCATTGAAAATATACTAAGCATGGCTAAGGAAAAGATTATTGCAGTTTTTTTCATTGTTTATTATCTTTAAAGGTTATGTTTGCTTGAACTATCAAATACTTATTGGTAACATATTGTATTTTTCAATGAGTCATTCTATAATTTTCCAATAACCACCCTTATCGGGGCCAATTCGCTTTAATTGTCCCTTTTCTTTAAGTTTTACAATTTGTTTAGCAATGGCACTTCGACTTCTATTTAGTAAAAATGCCATTTCTGTTGTTGTTGCAAACTTGTTGTCTGATATAATTTTTAAAATTTCCTGTGTAGTTTTCTGTGTAGTTTTCTGTGTAGTTTTCTGTGTAGTTTCTTTGATTATTTGCAGTTGAAATTTCACAATTGTTGAGTCAAAGCTCAAGTCGTATTCAGGTTTTGTGCGGTTGTGTTGCATCCATTTCGTTTCCATTTTATCAAATCCAAATCCGGCATTCTCCGCTAATTTTACCATGCGGAAAAGTTTGGCAATAATGGGGTTTCTTGGTAACGATATATCTTTATCTTTAAGTTCTTCATAAGGTTTGGGAAGTCCACCGGGATTATAAAACTCAATGTGGTCGGTAAAAATACGTATGCGAGGGTGGGCGGGTGAAAAATAATCGGCGTGCATGAGCATATTTACAAGTGCCTCACGGATGGCGTCCAAACCGGGGGACAGCTCCTGCCCGAAACCTTCACTTGTTAATACAAATGTAACATCCACTTTTTGTTTGAGACGTGCAAAACATTCAAAATAATATTCCCAAAGGTTCTCGAATTCGTCAAGCCGAAAGGTATAACGTATCTTGGAATCGCGATACGAAATTCCAGGAATCTCCAACAGGTCAACCCAAAAGTCAGGGAAATGTCTTTCTATTGTACTCCTTTTTCCAAACATCAAAAGCCCACCATAGGTACATTCGCCATTCTCCAAAATCCTAAGTTTTGAAAGAAACTCATCTTCATTAAAACGGTTGTAGCTCGCTCCGGGGTTAAACCGGGACATATAATTGCGATAGCGGTTTAGGGAAGTTGTGTTCAAGTCTTTTATCCCAGTGTCAGGTGCGGTTTCAGAAGTCTTTGTGCCAAAAGTTTGATCGCGGTACATGGTGTCAACCTCTTCCTTTGTAGCCCTATGGTCGGCACTTCCCCTACGGATGAATGTATTGATTTGTGAGTTAAAGTAAACTGGTTTTTTGTTTGAGGCTGGAATGTAAAAAGCAAGAAGTGGTTTGCCATCAATATTGTATTTCTCCTGTTTAGTGGAAATTTGAACATTGAATTTATCCCCACGCAAAGTATTAAGAAAATCTTGCTCGGTTTTTTCTGGATTTGTTAATCCTTGTATTTCAAACCTTTTCCCTTTTTGCTTTATGCCAAAAACCAACCAACCTCCTGACGTATTTGAAAAAGCACTAACAGTTTCCCAGGAAGATTTAGGTGGTCCTGCCATTGCCTCTTTTACTTCAAAGTCTTCCCACTCAAGGTCATCAAGTTTTTGTATGAGTCCGTCTTTGGTCATTTTGCAAATGTACGGAAAAATAAATCTTTTTCGTAAGCTCTGATGTGATTTGGGTATGGATGGTCGATTTGCGAATAGCCTCAGTATAAATAAAAAAAGCCCCGCATATGCGGGGCTTTTAGCGATCCCGAGAGGAGTCGAACCCCTAACCTTCTGATCCGTAGTCGCAGGCAAAATTGGCATTTGTGTCTGTATGTCAAGATATTATAAGTGTGGACTTATGGTTTTGTAAACATTTTGTAAACCAATGATGAAAATGCAAAAATATTTTCGATGATTAACCCTCGACTTAATTCAAGAATTAAGTTGGCCTCGATGAATAATTAGGCTAAAATAAAGCATAAATCAAAAAAAACACTCTATATTTGTACAAAAACGAAGTTGAACTTCAGAATTGTACAAAATGTATGTTAAAAGAAACATCGAAGAGGCAATTATTTCATCTGCAAAATTGTTTCCTGTTATTACGGTAACCGGCCCAAGACAATCTGGTAAAACAACGCTTGTTAGAAATATTTTCAATGACAAGCCCTATTTCAATCTGGAATTACCGGATGTGCATGACAGCATTCAGCAAGACCCAAGAGCATTTTTTAATAAATTGGAAAATGGTGCCGTAATTGACGAAATTCAAAGATTGCCTGAGCTTATAAGATATATTCAGGGCATAGTTGATGAAAAGAAACAGCCTGGCCTATTTGTACTTACAGGCAGTAATCAGTTTTTATTATTGAACAAGATAAATGAGTCGTTGGCAGGTAGAGTTGCTTTATTCAAATTGCTCCCTTTCAGTTTATCGGAATTAAGCAGTAAAAGTATAAGTGTTTCAACCGACGAACTAATATTAAAAGGGTTGTACCCGGCTGTTCAGGTAAATAATTTTCCGGCATACCAAACTTATCAAAACTACTACGAAACTTACCTTGAAAGAGATTTGCGGAATTTGTTGAACATTAAGGACCTGTCATCGTTCAAAAAATTTGTAAGCTTATGTGCCGGACGTACAGCACAGATTTTAAATACAGCATCTTTGTCAAATGAAACAGGCGTTTCTGCAAATACCATAAAATCCTGGCTTTCTATATTGGAGGCTTCTTATGTGCTTTTTCTTTTGCAACCCTGGTATGATAACATTAGTAAACGATTAGTGAAATCACCAAAAATATATTTTTATGATACAGGTTTGGCTTCCTATTTATTGGGGATTGAAAATCAAAATCAGTTATCACGGGATCCATTAAGGGGTAACTTGTTTGAGAATATGATAGTTGCAGAATATTTCAAA
>JAADJA010000034.1 GCA_013151015.1 Chlorobiota bacterium | reverse complement strand
CATATGGTAACTGTTTCTGCAGATTATTACAACAAACTGACCAATGGAAAAACCCCTGTTGAAAAACTGCTTGAAAAATCATTTGAATTCCTTTTGGAACGTGAGCCCAATACCAGTATCCTCCGCAGTTTCGACCTTCCGGTAATTGGAAGGTATTTCCCGGAATATGAGGGGAAGATTATGATGAAATCCGATAATACAAGTCAAAATAGAATTTAGTATTACAAATCAATTTTGTACTTTTGTGTTTCGCCAATAAATAATCCCACATTATGAAAAGACACAGAATCCTTGCTTTCGTAGTTATAGTAGCCGGGCTATTTTGTTTTTCAGGTTGTAAAAAAGACATTGAAGAAGAAAAGGACAGCAAAGTAAGTTACAGGCTTTTGGAATCAATATCATCCAACGATTCCCTTGAGTTATATAAAACAATTTACACATATACTGGCGATAAATTAACCCTGATAGAAAACTATTCCTCTACCGCAAAAGATACCTCCTGGGAATACACAAGCAAAATAGAAATCACTTATCCGGATAATACCACCATGGATAAAGCAAGGTACGATTATCTGAATGGAAATTGGGAGGAAAGTTCACACGAGATAATAACCCATCAGGATGGTCGTTGGCAAGAATATGTGAAATATAATCCCAACGGCACGATACATCTAAAGACCAATTACACTTACAACTTTAATAAGATCATAAAAAAAGAAACGCTGATCAATAATGGGGGATCGATGGTTCATTATCGAACAAATATTTTTACATGGATTGACGATTTGCCATCGACTTCTGAATACCGGCTTTTCCTCGAAGACACTTCAACCTATGTTATAAAAGATACGATTACCTTATCAAATGGAAAAGTCATTAAGATTGAATCTATTCACTATTTTGAAAAAGGTGATTTTGATGTAAAGCGCGAGTATTATTATACAGGGGAAAACTTAAGTTCAACAACCCTGTACATCAACGATTCAGGATCCTGGGTCGAAGGTATCTCTGATTTTTTTTACTACGATGGAAATGGAAATCTGATCAAAAGGGAATCTGACTTCTTGAAAACAAATTATTCCTATGAAGAAAACAGTGGAAACTTATCCTTTGTTGAAGGATATTTAACCGACTTCTATTATATGTTTTATCCCGTCCCAACAAAATCGGGGATAAATATCCCAAATGGTATAAATGGAGAAATGTTTAAAAACTTTTAAAATTCCTTCCCGACAAATGGTTATCTGTGGTAAATTTCACTTGTGAAAATTTCCCCAGCAGCATTTTTTTGTTCCTGCCCCCATATCCAACAGCATAATTGATTTGTGAATGGGGAACTTGGATTTCAATTTCACCGGGATTCTCTACAATCAAAAGTGGTTTTAAAATATCTTTCCAGATTTCGGTCAAGACCAATTCCCGGAAAGACGGATGGAAAGGGCCGGCAATCAACTCCTCTCCCGACAGCAGCCCTTCGGAAGGATGAAGCCCCAGTTTAATTACATTTACATCGGATTTTTCAAAAATCAATAACAAGTCTTTTGACCAGCTCACGGCCTCTTCCAGCGACAAGGGTTTGAACCTTTCTTCCTGGTACATTTTTTCCATCACCGTATCACGGATGACAAGCGTTGGGTAAATCCGCGTGTTGTCTGCCCCGAGTTCAACAATGCGGTTGGCTGTGTAAATTGCACTTTCCAGGGTATCTCCCGGCAATCCGATCATCATTTGAAGACCAAGTGAATAACCAGCTTTTAGAACCATTTTTGCCGCCCGTTCCGTATCTTTGGAATTATGGCCCCTTTTTGACAACCGCAAAACTTTATCGTCGAGACTTTGTGCCCCAACCTCAATTGTACTGACACCTAAATCTTTCAACATTTTAAGGGTTTCTTCATCAATATAATCCGGTCGCGTAGAAAGCCGTATTCCACTGATCCGGCCATTTTCCAGATAAGGTTTGACAAGTTTAAGCAATCGTATTTGTTCCGATTTATCGATTCCGGTGAAATTCCCACCAAAAAAGGCAAGCTCAACTTTACTGTTTTCGGTTGGGATAGTTGCAAGATGGTCTTCGATTGATTTCAGGATTTCAACTTCTGTGGGAATACGCAACCTTCCCGATATTTTTTGTTGGTTGCAATAAATGCACTGGAAGGGGCAGGCCAGCTCGGGGATAAAAACAGGTATGTTATAATGCCGTTGTTTCATTTACTTGTACGGACATGGGATTTATCCCTGTTTATCCTTCGGTTGGATATTGCCAAAATAAACATCGAGCAATTCCCTGGCAGCTTTGTAAGAACTCATATTCCCGTTCAAAACTTTTTCTTTCAAAACAGGTAGTTGGGCAGTTACGGCCGGATTGTTTTTGAAGCTGTCATCAAGGCTCTCCTTGATGGTTTCAAACATTATTTTAATCTCCTGTCCTTGCCTTTTCTTACTGAAAAAACCGTTCCTTTTCGTGAATTCCCCATATTCGTTGATAATCTCCCACACACCTGCAACCCCGTCTTTGGAAAGGGCCGAACAGGTCCCTGCTTTTGGAACCCAGCCCGAAGATGAGGCAGGGAACAGGTGCAATGCGTTTTCATATTCACGTTTTGCAAGTTCGGCTTTTTTGATATTGTCACCATCGGCTTTATTGATGATGATCGCATCTGCCATTTCCATGATCCCGCGCTTTATCCCCTGGAGTTCGTCACCGGCACCGGCCAGCATCAGCAAAAGGAAAAAATCGACCATGGAATGAACGGCGGTTTCCGATTGCCCCACACCAACGGTTTCAATGAAAACGACATCAAAACCGGCAGCTTCGCAAAGAACGATTATTTCCTTGGTTTTCCGGGCAACGCCCCCCAATGTCCCGGCAGAAGGGGAAGGGCGTATAAAGGCATTTTTATCGACAGCCAGATCGGCCATCCGTGTTTTATCGCCGAGGATGCTCCCTTTAGTCCGTTGGCTGCTGGGATCGATAGCGAGGACTGCGAGTTTGTGGCCATCGCTTGTAAGTTGTTTTCCAAGGGCTTCGATAAACGTACTTTTGCCCACTCCCGGCACACCGGTTATCCCAACCCTTATCGAATTACCTGAAAAGAGAAGGCATTTTTCAACGATTTCCCTGGCCAGTTCCTGGTGTTTGGGAAGGGAACTTTCGATAAGTGTAATGGCTTTGCTGAGGATTGTCCGGTTTCCTTTTTTTATCCCGTCCACATAATCCCACACATCCAGGGTTTGTGGCCTTGAAATTTTAAAAAGCCCCTGTGCATCCGGGTTAAACGAGGAAGGTTGTTTTATTCCCTTGTTTACTTTCAGGGCAGAATCTTTATGATGGTCTTTTTTTGTCAAATCAAATATTGTTTTTGCAAAGATAATTAAATGAAAACATTGTCCCACACAAGTTCAAAAACATCCTTTACCTTTGCAAATTATTCAAAATCAAGAAATCAAAAAATGAGAAAATCAGTTTTTATTGCATTTGTTTTTACTTTTCAAATCCTGTTTGTTTCCGCACAGGATTTCTCCTATGATAAAAAGATGGGCGCCGAAGCCGCCAAGCAGGTTGAGACCATGATGGACATTTACCCCGATTCCGCCCTCAGGGAATACGTGGCCGATGTGGGGAACCGCTTGGCAAGTGTACTGGGCAAGGCCCCGGTCGATTTCCGGTTCCACCTTATCGATTCGCCCGACCCCAATGCATTTGCCTTGCCCGGTGGTTACATTTACATCACGCGGGGACTGTTGGTTTTGGTAAACGATGAGGCGGAACTTGCCGGTGTGATGGGCCATGAAATGATCCATGTTACCAAAAGGCATTCGGTGAAACAACAGCAAAAAGGGATACTCCCAGCGATTCTCCAAATACCGGGCGCAATTATTGGCATGGCCAGCCCCGAACTCGGAAAAGTCATTAATACACCCATAAACTTTGGCAGTCAGGTGTTTTTGTCGAGTTACAGCCGTAGCCACGAAAAAGAAGCTGATAGATTTGGGGTAAAGCTTGCCTCAAAAGCAGGCTACGACCCTTCAAAGCTGGCAGTTATCCTCCATAGCCTTTCAGAAGATGTCGAACGGATGACCGGTGAGGCCGAAAAGAAAAGCTACCTTGCCAGCCATCCTTATACACCCAAAAGGGAGGCTTACTTAAAAGATGAAATCGAAACCCTGGACTGGACACCCAAAAAGGCAATTGCCCAGTCAAAAGAAGATGTTTATAAAAAACTGGAAGGGATGGTCTTCGGCCAAAACCCACAACAAGGTATTTTTGATGACAGCCTATTCATGCACCCTGACATGGACTTTGCTATCATATTTCCTTCCATATGGCAAACGACAAATGTCCCTGTTGCGGTAGGTGCTACCGAGAAAAATGGGGAAGCACAAATCGTGCTCCAGTTGGACAATTCGGGAAAAGAGCCTGATTCCCTCGGGCTCGCTTTTGTGGATTATTTAAAGAAAAACAATCTCAAGCCCAAAGAAAGCAAATCGGTGACAATTAACGGCAACCCGGCATATTTTGTCTCCTTACAGGATGATTCGGGCGAAAAAACCATTGAAGTCCAAACATGGTGGCTGAAGATGAACGATTTGGTATTTCACATGGTGGGCGTGGGTTACCCTGAACACAGTAAAGCCATCAACAATACCGTTCATAGCATTCGCAAACTAACAAAAGAAGAAAAAGCCGGAATCAGCAGTTTAAAAATCCATTTTGCCAAAGCAAATGAAGGTGAATCCCTGGAAGATTTTTCAAAAAGGACAAATAATAATTGGGATATCGAAACAATGGTTATTATGAACAACCTGGAACCCGGTGCAAAATTGACATCAGGACAGTTGCTTAAAATAGCTGTTGAGGAATCCTATTTCTAATCAAACAGTTTGTTGTTCCGATAAAAAACAATGCCGCTAATGCGTTAATTGTTATTAGCGCATTAACGGCAATAAAATAGACAAGAAATAAGCGAATTAGGAAAATCATAAACATATATTCATTTTCTTTGTGCATACACCCTTATTAAAATCCCATTTGTCAAGTAATCCGCAGAGTGGCAATTTTATTGTTAGGGCTTTGCTTTAAGCTTATGAACATGGCAGGCATGGCCTGTTATAATAAAAAATCAAAATGATGAATCCAAGAATGAGAACAATCCTTGTCATTTTCGTAGTGGGAATCCTTGCCTCCTGCTCCTCAAACCAAAAAAAAATGCAAACAGAAACAAATCCATTTTTTACCGAATACGGAACCCCTTTTGATGTACCGCCTTTTGAGAAAATAAAGCCCGAACATTATCTTCCTGCTTTCAAAAAGGGGATCGAACAACAAGAAGGGGAGATTGATGCAATTGTCAACAATCCCGAAAAACCAAGCTTTAAAAATACCATCCTTGCAAAAGAAGAGAGCGGGGAACTTTTAAGGAGAACGAGCACTGTGTTTTTCAACCTGACCGAAGCAAACACCAACAAAGAGCTCCAGGAAATCGCCAAGGAAGTCGGGCCCATGATTTCGCAGCATGAGGACAATATCAACCTCAACAAGAAATTGTTTGAAAGGGTAAAATCTGTTTACGACCAAAAAGACCAATTGGGCCTGAACCCGGAACAACTCAAATTGCTTGAAGAAGATTACAAAGGCTTTGTCCGTGGAGGGGCCAACCTGAGTGGTAAACAGGAAGAAGAATTCAGGAAAATAAACAAGCAACTTTCAATGTTGACATTGGAATTCGGGGAGCATCTGCTTGCCGAAACCAATGCTTTCAAACTGGTCATTGACAATAAAGGTGACCTTGCTGGTTTACCGGGTTTTGTGGTCGATATGGGCGCAACCGACGCCAAGGCAAACGGGTTTGAGGGAAAATGGCTTTTTACCATCGACAAATCAAGCATGATCCCATTTTTACAATACTCGGATAAAAGGGATTTGCGGGAGAAAATTTTCAAAGCTTATATCAACAAAGGGAACAACAACGATAAATTTGACAATAAAAAGATTGCCTCGAAAATAGCCGCTTTAAGGGTAAAACGGGCCAATCTTTTGGGGTTCGATTCCCATGCGGCTTACGTATTGGACGACAATATGGCCAAAACACCAGGGAATGTGTACGAATTGATGAACAAGGTTTGGGACGCGGCTTTGCCGGTTGCGAAAACAGAAGCCAAAACCCTTCAGGCAATGATAGATGCCGATGGCAAGAATTTTAAGCTGGAGCCTTGGGACTGGTGGTATTATACCGAAAAACTGAGGAAAGAAAAATATGATTTGGACGATGAGCAACTCAAGCCCTATTTTGAATTGGAAAATGTGAGGAAAGGGATGTTCGAGGTGGCCAATAAACTTTATGGATTGACATTTGAAGAACGCTTTGATATTCCAAAACCACACCCCGATGCACATACTTTTGAAGTGTTTAATGGCGATGGCGCCCATCAATCCATTTTGATAATGGATTTCTTCCCACGGGCGAGTAAACGCGGTGGTGCCTGGATGGACACATACCGGAAGCAGTATAAAATAAACGGGGAAAATTACAGCCCGATCGTTACCATGGTAATGAATTTCTCGAAACCGACAGAAACAAAACCATCTTTGTTGACTTTTGAAGAGGTTTCGACCATGTACCATGAATTTGGGCATGCTTTGCATGGGATGCTCTCCAATTGCACCTATCGAAGTCTGTCGGGAACCAGTGTTGCCCGTGATTTTGTTGAATTGCCCTCACAGTTTATGGAGAATTTTGCTTCTGCGCCCGAGGTTTTAAAGGAGTTTGCAATCCATTATGAAACAGGTGAACCCATTCCCGACGAACTGATCCGGAAACTAAACGCGAGTTCCCATTTCAACCAGGGGTTTGTTACCGTTGAATACACTTCTGCCGCTTTCCTCGATATGGACTGGCACACACTTACAACACCTGAAGAGAAAGATGCGCTTGAATTTGAAAATGCTGCTATGAAGAAAATAGGCCTGATCCCCGAAATTGTTGTCAGGTACCGAACACCCTATTTTGCACATATTTTCTCAGGTGGATATTCCGCAGGGTATTATGGTTATCTCTGGGCCGAGGTTTTGGACGCCGATGCTTTTGAAGCCTTCAAGGAAAATGGCCTTTTTGATAAAAGCACAGCAACTTCCTTCCGTACTAACATCCTTGAAAAAGGCGGCACCGAAGACCCCATGACCCTTTATGAAAAATTCCGTGGGAAAAAACCTTCCATTGAGCCCATGTTGAGAAGGAAGGGATTGTAATTTCCTATTCGTCTGATCACTGTCCCGAGTTCTTGCCCGTGGGCAGTAGCCTGACAAATCCACAAAAGCTGTCCGGGATTTTAGAAATGGCCTCTGCCTTGGATAATCCCGGACTTTTATCAATCTGTCCAAGCCCATTGAAGTTTGAAACACGTCCTGCGTTTGCCCTCGTGTAGTGGTCAGACGAATCCACATACTGTCCTCCGTACTTGCCCTCCCCACAAAAGCTGTCCGGGATTTTAGAAATGGCCTCTGCCTTGGATAATCCCGGACTTTAATCAAGCTGACCAAGCCCATTGAAGTTTGAAACTTCAAGGTATTATGACAACAGTGTTTGCAACCCTGAAAACCTAACTGTTTCGGATTTTCGGGATGGCCTGTGCGCAGACTAATCCGAAACACAAGCTAATTTGCAACCACAAAAGCTGTCCGGGATTTTAGAAATGGCCTCTATCTTGGATAATCCCGGACTTTTATCAAGCTGTCCAAGCCCATTGAAGTTTCAAACTTCAAGGTATTATGACAACAGGGTTTGCAACCCTGAAAACCTGACTGTTTCGGATTTTCGGGATGGCCTGTGCGCAGACTAATCCGAAACACAAGCTAATTTGCAACCCTGGCAATTTTCCCCTATCTGGAAATATTCTAAATAGGTATTCACCTGACAACTTCAAGCTTCTGAAAATTCGAGAATTAAGTAAATTTCCCTGTTCGACAGATCAGCTTTGGTTTTGGATTAACAATAATATATGCTACGTTTGCCATATCTAAACATCTCGATATGTTAATCTAAAACTTTTATTATGAAAACACGCATTGCTCTATTCGGCTTGATCCTTTTTGGTATTTTCCTTTTTGAATCTTTTTACAATCCGGTCCCCGACCCAAACGAAAATCAATATATCGTTATCGGCTGGAACGATTTGGGAATGCACTGTTCCAACAAAGATTTTAGCAAAATGGCCGTATTGCCCCCATACAATAACCTGTATGCACAAATCATAAAAGTGGGCGATGAAAACAACAACCCGGAAGTTATTACCAGTGGTTTTAACATCTCCTATGAAGTTCCCGGGAATACCTATTCCGTGGGGAAGACGAATTTCTGGGACTATGCCGAACAGCTTTTCGGTGTGAATCTGCCTGATAATATTGGGTTGACCGGTGCAGGCTTGTCCGGTGATATGGAAATCCAGGAAAACCACTTTTGGAAAGAGGCGATTCCGATTACGCCATACACAGATGATGACTTGATAAACGAAGACCCGTATCAATTGGCTTTATTGCAAGCCTATGATGATCAAAACAACCTATTGGCATCCACCCAACCTGTTATCCCGGTTTCTAACGAAATTGGCTGCGTGGGTTCGGGTTGTCATTCCAGCGAAACAAATATCCTATATGAGCATGAGGACGAAGGGGGGTTCGACCCAAACGACACACCCATACTTTGCGCCGAATGCCATTCCTCCAATGCGCTTGGCACTCCCGGGACACCTGGACTTGAATCATTTTCAGAAGTAATCCATGATGAACATAGCGACGAAACCAATGATTGCTATAAATGCCATCCCGGTTCCGAAGCCCAATGCCTGCGAGGTGTGATGCACGGGGAAGGGATGATTTGCCAGGATTGCCATGGGAGCGTGGCCAATGTGGCCCAAACAATTGCCAATGGACGTGAACCCTGGCTCGAAGAACCACAATGTGGTGCAACAGATTGCCATGGACCGGATTATGCCGAAGAACCCAATAAACTGTTCAGGCAGTCAAAAGGACATGGCGGTTTGTATTGCAGCGCTTGCCACGGTTCTCCCCATGCCATTCTCCCCTCCACAAACGACAGGGACAATGTGCAGAATATCGCTTTGCAAGGATATGAAGGGACACTTCAGGAATGCACGGTTTGTCACGGTGTGGCACCAACGGGAACAGGCCCTCACGGAATACTGGCAACAGAGATAAAAGAAATAAGTGCCGGTACACATAATGGGGACAAAATCGAAAACGTCTATCCAAACCCATCTTCTGAAAATGTGAAAATTTCATTTACGTTAACGAATGCCGCACGGATCGATATTTCGCTCTTTTCAATGAACGGACAAAAAGTGGCGACACTCATAAAAAGAAACATGGGTTCAGGGAAATATGAAGTTTCTTTCAACACCTCGGAACAGAGTGAAGGGATTTACCTCGTTGTATTCGACAATGGCAAAAACAAATTCGAAAAGAAATTGATTATCTCAAGGTAGGGTTTTATGGGAAGATTGTGTCCAGGATAACCCAAAATCCAGGCTATTTCAGGTTTTAGGCATGGGTCAGGCTCTTTCGGATTTTCGCAATGGCAAGAGCGAAAGCTAATCCGAAACACGATTTAGAAGTTTGCAAGTGGTCAGACTGAGCCTGTCGAAGTCCGTCGAAGCCCCCGATGCCCATCGGAGTTTGACTGCCCGGTGCAGGCGGGCAACTTCAATGCAATCAGACACCAGGGCTTGCAAGTGGTCAGACTGAGCCTGTCGAAGTCCGTTGAAGTCAAGCCGTTTCGGATTTCAGGGAAGTCTGTGTGCAGGCTAATCCGAAACTTGCGCTTGTCTATGATCCCAAAGCAATAACCTCACCATGCGGCCATAGCTCTTTATCCCGGCCTGTTGGCTATTCGCCTTTAAATATTGGTCATAAATACGGTCGGAATATTTTTCAAAAGGATTTTTAAACCGGTCCCAATATTTACGGTTTTCCTCCAAATCACTTTTTACACCTTCACCGATTTGTTTCTGCAATTCATTGTATGCACTTCGGTCATCACGTTTTAAAGTCCCCATTGCATAACGCATGGCCATTACAAACCCCGAATACTGAAAAAAAGGGTCAGGGTGTTGCCGACAAACAACATAGGCCACATAATTCGCTTCATCTTCGGGGGCGATTCCAGCCTGATGGGCCATTTCGTGGCAGACAGTTGCGGGAAGCAAAAAACCCGGTGGGTCCATGTTCACATTCGCTTCACCCGTGAAGGGATTGTATATCCCGCCAACCCCAAGATAGGAAAACACCTCTGTAAACAGAATAGGCTTTACGGATGGGATTCTGTAATCCAGTTTTTTATCCTGGATAACAATATCGTGAAACCAGGAATAAGCCTTCCTGATAATCGTATCATTTTCCATAAAAAGTTTATTGGGGTTATTGCTTCTGCTTAATGCTTCCTTCCTACAAAGATTTGACTTTTCAATCAATATTTCACAAAGCCCAATCAATTCATTTGTCGAAAACACAGTAAGCCTTGCATTCTGGTTCTTGAAGTCTTGGCTCTCCAAATCCTGATTCTTGAAATCTTGGCTCTTGAAGTCTTGATTCTTGAAATCTTGGCCCTTGATTCCCAC
Source organism: Chlorobiota bacterium (assembly GCA_013151015.1). Taxonomy (GTDB): domain Bacteria; phylum Bacteroidota; class Bacteroidia; order Bacteroidales; family JAADJA01; genus JAADJA01. The sequence continues at coordinate 15,012 of JAADJA010000034.1, read as the reverse complement.
AACCTCAAAAGAAACAAGCTCTTCCCGATGGTAATTCAATCCCCATAGAACCATAAACAGAAAATAGATAACAGAAGTCCAGGCAAGTAAACCATACAGGGACCTTAAGACTAAGGATTTAAACTTGATTTGCTTTTTTGCCAATTGGACAAATCCCCAAACCAGCCGAAAAACAACAACAATAACAACTATGCAGGATACTACTTCCCCAACTGAAAAAGGGACCCAAGTGGTCAACCCCCTCAACAACAAAGAGAGAAACCTATAAAGGCCTTCGGAATACCAGTTTTCGATGAAGTGGGGATAACTGCCAATAAGAGAAAAAAAGAACCATTGGACAGGAAAAAACAGGATGGCAATGATCCTCCAATTGCGAAAGGAAAAAGAAGGTTTAAAAACTTTCATTTCGCAAAACTAACAAAAAAAAGCCCCTTGGAATTTGCAATTTCAAGGGGCTTTTACAAAAAATGGCTGTCCGGGATTTTAGGGCCTGTTTCAGTATTGGCCAATCCCTGATTACTATCTTTTAACTATCTTTACTATTTCCGAACTTCCTGCCCCTTCGTTTATTTTCACAAAATAAATCCCCATTAACAATTCAGAACCAATTTTAATACTTCCGCTTTGTCCTGTAATTTGGTTTTCTTCCACAATCCGCCCCGTCAGATCAAAAACCTGATAGCTTGCATTATTGGGATCCAAATCCCCAAATTGATAGTCAATAACAGTGGATGTTTGAAATGGGTTTGGAAAGACACGTACAAGGGCATTGTCCAATTTGTCACTTATCCCTGTAATCGAAGGCATGCTCATCTCCACTTCCAGTTCCGTTAACTCACCATTTTCCAATACGACACCCTCTATGGTTTTTGTGTTGTACCCCTCTTTTGAAAATTGGAAAGTATAGCTCCCGGCTTCCAGTGTCGCAAAGTCAAACGAACCTGTAATGTCGGTTTGCCCGCTATAAAATGTACCAAACACTTCCCAGTCAACATTGCTCAGGGCATTTCCACTAATACTGTCAACCACTGTGCCTTCGACAAATGCGGCATGTTTGTAATCAACCGACAAGATATACAATCCCTCTTCAATATCGGAAGCAATGATATTCCCCGAAGGCAAAAAAGGATAAACGCCCCAGCAACCGGCATATCCGTTTCCTGAATAATTGGGGGACGTATCGTAATTGGCTACCTCGACAATATTGCCCGGACGGCTAACATCGTGGATAACCACACCATCTTTGTAATAGGAAGTGATGACAAAGTCGTTCATAAAATGTGTATTATGCGGTATCACGCCACTGCCCGGGTTCGATTGTACCTTGTCCAACTGAACAATATTGTCCATATCGGAAATATCATAGGCCGCAACATAACCACTACTGACCTCATCGGTGGTAAAAACATAATTGCCATCGTCAGAAACCCAGGCATTGTGGGTAAAGCTACCAGGCGTACCGGCAGTCCCCAGCACAACCGGATTGGCCGGGTTCGACACATCCACGGCGGCAAAAAAGCCCTGATAAATCGCACCACCATAAAGGATATTGTCCTTCGCCATCCCATCATGGAAATAATAATTGTTGAACCTTCCCAGTTCAGTTGGGTTCATAGGGCTTTCGTTCAAATCGCAGATAATGGCGCCACCGGCACCATTGTTCGATCCAAAGATGTACAATTTCCCATTTTCATCTATATACAAATTATGGACTGTGGAAAAAGGATAGGTAGAACCTGAGAAATAAGTCGTGCTTGTAATGTTCCCATCGGGCAACGGGCCCAGGTCAACAATAAAAATCCCACCGCCGCCTTCCGTTGACACATAGGCATAATCGCCCCAGGTCTTGATGTCGCGCCAGATAGAGGAAACCCCGCTGCCAAAGTAAACCTCTTCGGGGGAAGCAGGATCCGTGACATCCACCACCGACAAGCCGCTATAAGTCCCCACCAGGGCATATTCGTTCCCCGCTTCGTCAACATAGCCCCAGATGTCGCTTAGTTCATCACTATAACTTAGTTTCCCCAATTCTTCCATATTGAGTTGGGCAAACGAAAAAAAACAAATTGCCGTAAAAGCAACAGATAATAAAATACGTTTCATAAAAATTGAATTTTAAATGAGTAAGACTATAATAATTACATAAGGTAATCTCTAAAAACAGTAAAGTTTTAGGCGCAAGAAATTTTAAAACCGGAATTTACTTTTGTAAATGAGGATTTGAAAATTTTTCGCCAACGACAAAATTTGCATTTTTAAGAGGTTACCATAAAATTCAATTCGATTGGGGTGATAGACAAACATCACAGTTTAAATAATGTTCATTGTATTGGCTCCTTTATATTAAGGTATATCTATTTTTTTAATCAGGGCCATTTGAAAATTTGACAGCTTATGGCACTTGACCTGTTTTCCCTAAGTTAAACAGCAATAAGTCATTTTTATCTTTGTTGTCAACAACGCCGTCCATATTATAATCCCCCAATAAGTAACCTTTCGTTCCGGCTTCAGTGTCCCAAATATAAATCTTATCGGATTCATCGATAATGTTATCGTGAAAGCCGTTCCCGGCAACCATGCCCCATACCCCTGCAACAATTTCCTTAAACCCGAGTGATCCACCATAAACCGTATTTCCACTTGTGGTGAAATCATATTGCCATGAATCGGGTGTTAAGGAAAACGATTGGGACGACATGATGGCAAGATGGTTTCGATGCCAAATTGAAATGTAAAGGTTTTTAGTGTAAGAATTATAAAAATCTATTTTTGATACCCCATCCAATCCAACGATACTCCCGTTTTTTAAAACAAATGCAGCTTGTCTGCTCACAATACTTCCCGGAATTGCCTGATCGGCACTTATGGCATCCCTGATTTCTACCAAAACCCAATCCACGATATCCGTATTTGGGATGGAGTCAACACATTCGGTACCATGATAATCCCATGGAGGGCCAGTATAAGGCTGGTTCAGGCTGATAAGTCCTTGCCCGTTTAAGCTTGCATCCATTCCATTGGCTTCAAAAGGCCCTTCCAAATACACTTTAATATCCATTTTGGCAAGTGAGTCGAGGGAAATAATGCAATCACTTGGATAAGGGTTTAACTCAAGAGGTTCTCCCGGCGTTAAATCTACATCGGCAAAACCAGGAAAATCCGGTGCAAACCTCTCAACCCTGAAAGCAACATTGGCGGCAGGTGTTTCCCCTTGGTCAACGGGGCCATTTATACCTACCGGGTTAACGTAGCGCCATAAAGGCTTCATATCGGGAGTGACTTCCAGGAACTTGCCCGGTATCCCGGAACATATCAGGATGTTCCCATTGGGCAGGCGCTGTGCGCCCGAAACGGCAGAAGAGTATATTTCGGGAGAAGCAAAAACCCAATCGAAATCCTTGGGTCCAAAACCCGAAACCCCAGGTGCAACATAATTTCCCATGCCATCAACCGGCGGTGTTAGGATAATAACAGCAGATGTATCTGTTTTATGTCGGTTGCTAAAAACCATTATCTTGCCTTCCCCCATAAGTCCGTCCGGTATCCAATGGGGATGGTGCTGAAAAGACAATTGGCGATCTGCAAAAACCCCACGGTCGTAGGATTCGGGATTGCCGTAGCGGTAAATTATATCCCCGCCCTTATTATGAAAACCCCCGGTATGCCCTTCAGCTTCCATCGTTGTTGTACTATGGTCGATTATGATAAACTCTGACAAGTTTCGCGAACTCATGATTATCTGATCAAGTTTATCATTATAATCAATGGCATTGGCATGGATCCAGTCCTTCATTGCGTTTGTACCTTCGGTTGCCGAATAGTTCACGTTCATTAGTTCAGGATGATCGGCGACAATACCAAAATTATCTTTTGCGGAATCAAAATCCTGTACCAGGTGATCCCATAAAGTCCATTCCCAAACAATTGTTGCCTCGTTATTGGGAAGGGGCTTGATTTCAATTATCTTTTCAGACCACAGGGCATCAACGGTAATGCCGGGATTGCGCCCGGCCTGGAGAGCCTCGCTTGGGCTATATGAATCCCATACCAACATTAAAATATTCCCATTGGGCATCAGGGCAATATCATGGTGAGGTTGGTAACCGGTCCCAAAATATTCATAATACCACAACAAATTGCCATCCCAATCGTATTCCTCGATACGCCCGCCCAGACCAGGAAAGTTTGCGAACTCCTCTGTTTCCACAAAACAAGTCCTAACGAGATGGCCGTCTTCCTTTAAGTAAACCGAAGCAGCCGGCTTATAACCACTTTCCCAACTATTGACAAGCCTGCCACAATTATCAATTAAATATGTTGTGGTCGTTTTAAACGGGGCAAACAGGTTATATCCGTTAAAAGATGCGTTTTCGTTGTAAAACAAGCCCACGGTTTGTTCTTGTGCCTTGGCGTTGGAGATAAACAACAACCCAATCAATAAAGCAAATATCTTTTTCATGATAACAGTTTTGATTAATACCAAGATGGACAAAGTGCAAAAGCCCACAGAAACAGCGGACATTAAACCCTCCCCTAAAATTGGCAATTATAAAAGGAACAAAACAATGACCGGAATTGTTTGGTGATGGTTGCATATAAAGTTGCAAGCCCATAAACAATTTCGTGCGAATCGAAATTTTAACGGAAGCCTGTGTACAGGATAATCCGAAAACCAAGCTTTTTCGGATTCCAGCCTGACCTGAGGGGTTAACAATAGCCTGCGCAAAGGATAACCAAGCTTTTTCGGATTTTAACAATGGCCCCGTGTGCAGGATAATCCGAAAAACACTTTTCCTAAAAACCGGTGCGGGAATGCCCCGTGCTTTATCCATTGTCAAAATCCCGGACATCTTTACGTTTTTATGAAAGCGAAAAAATTGGCTCCCCTTAACGAAAAATTAACAAATTTTTCCTTGCGTTTTTAATTATATGTAGTATATTTGCCCTTCACAAAATCACCAAAAACAGGTTTATTCAGGTTGTAGATGAATAATAAAATGTTTATTTTTAGTTACTTGCTTTTCAATTCTGTCCGATTTCCGGTTGGAATGATTGTCTGTACACGGGAAAATGTCCCGGTGGATTTCCATTGAAATTAATTAAATGTCAAATAATTCAATTATTTATTAACTTAAATTTTTACTGTATGAAAAAGTTTACAAAATTATGGCAACTGATGTTCGTCCTTATGTTGACGTCGTCCATGGTGTTTGCCCAACGTCAGACCTCTGCTACGTTTGGCGAAAACCAGAAAGATGCAAAAGCACCTATCTCGTTGAAGGAGCTTAGCGGACCTCAAATCCAGGCCTTGGAATCCCAGGGTTTGCTGGAAGGGATCAACGAAGAAGGTTTGTCCCAAAAAGCAATGCAGTTTTTGAACAAAATGAATTTAGGGCCTGCACCCGGCGGCAATGCGTTTAAGCCCACTTCCGGTGGCCCCACAAAAGGGAACAATGCCTGGGCAATAAATTTGCAAGCCCCTAATGAATTTGCGGTTTTTGATGCCGATGCACCATCTACAGTTTGGACCCCGATTGCTAGTCCTGCAGCGTGGGCAAGCTACGGTGGCGATTATGGCAATGATTCCAAAAACTATTATTATGTTATAGACAATACGGATGAATACCTGAAAATCATCGATGTGGCCAATGGGAATATTGCCAAGGTTATTGGTAAGCCCGATTTTGGTGCCGGCAGTTTTACCGGTATGGCCTGCGACCGTGCAACCGGAATAATGTATGCCGAAGTCTGGAACGGAACCGACAGTGATCTCTACACCCTCGACCTTACGAACGGTGCGGCTACCCTGATCGGCAATTCAGGTGTTGCCAGTGATCTGATCATTGACATCGCTATTGACGGGACCGGCACCATTTATGGTTGGGGCCTAAACGACATTGCCTATACCATTGATAAGGCCACAGGCGCAACTACAGCGATAGGTCCCCTCGGCGTTGATCTGAACTATGCCCAGGGCGGTACATGGGACCCGGTTGCGGATATTATTTATCTGTGCGCATATAATGTGACCACAAGTACAGCGGAAATGTACACCCTTGATAAAGTCACTGGTGCCCTTACGCTGATTGATGCCTTGCCTGGCGAAACCGATGCCATGGGGTTCCCAAGTCCTTTGGCCCCTGTTACGGCCAACGATGTGATGGTCTCATCCGTGGATGCTCCGCTATCCGGTAGTGGCCTCACAGCCACCGAAACAGTGACGGTTACCATTTACAATGCCGGGACTGCTTCCCAGTCAAATATCCCTGTTTCCTACTCCTTTAATGGAGGGGCAGCGGTAAACGAAGTATTTGCAGGCCCTCTTGCAGCGAATTCTTCCGCAAGTTTCAGTTTTGCTGCCACTGTGGATGCAAGTGCAATAGGCACTTATACCCTTTTGGCTTGTACCAACCTTGTAGGTGACGAAATCCCGGCCAATGACTGTGTGGATTACGCATTTGAAAACATAGCTCCTCCCGATTGCGATTGGTCAATTACCGGCTCTGATGCCTATGGTGATGGCTGGAACGGTGGTTCCATCGATATCGTACAAGATGGTGCTGTAACTTTCTCATGGGCAGGCCCTGCAACAACAGGACCGGAAACAGTATTTTTTGGAGTTTATGAAGGAGCTGTTTTAGATATTGTTTGGAACCCGGGTGCATGGGACAGTGAAGTAACCTATGAAGTATTCGACAATTTTAGTGTGTCTGTCTGGGCTGATGGGCCCAATCCAACTGGGACCACAGGGATTACGGCAACCTGTTTGCCACCTTCATGTCCTCCGCCAGCCAACTTCTTCTCAAGCAACCCAACTATTGTTGGCATAGATGCCAACTGGGACGAAATGGGCACGGCCACGACCTGGAACCTCGAATGGGGATTGCCTGGTTTTGCCGTAGGTACAGGTGCCGAGATAGGTGCTGCCACACATAACGATCCATTTGGCGCAAATCCACGTAGTTATACAATCACAGGCCTCTCTTCTTGTTCTGCCTATGAATGGTATGTGCAGGCTGATTGTGGCGGAAGCCAAAGTGCATGGATGGGACCCGTTTCATTCAGTACTACCGGCAGTGCATTGAGCACCTTCCCATTTACCGAAACATTTGATGCTTTTGGAAACAGTATCCCTGCTTTCTCTTGTACCGCAGATGGTAGTGTTCCCCTTCAGTCCTGCTGGACAAACTTTGTGGGCGAAGATATTGACTGGGACGTTATTTCAGGTGCCACTGGTTCTGGTTCAACCGGACCAACAGATGATGTCACCGGTGGTGGACAATATCTTTATACCGAAACTTCAAGCTGTTATGGCATGACCGGTACGGTCATTAGCCCTGAATTTGATTTTACAACTTTGGCAGATCCATTGTTGACGTTCTCATATAGTATGTACGGTGCAGACATGGGAACCATGTCGGTTGATGTTTCCATTGATGGTGGAACTACCTGGACAAATGTTTGGACACTTTCCGGAGATCAGGGCGCTGCCTGGGTTATGCAGGATGTTTCCCTCACCGCTTATGCAGGTGCTACCAGTGTTATGTTTAGGTGGGTTGGCCTTACAGGTGCAGGATTCCAGTCGGATATGGCATTTGACCAGGTCGAAATTAAAGAGGCTCCCACTTGCCCGGATCCAACTGCCCTTGGCACAGCTAATCCTACAGCAACCGGCCTTGATTTGGTTTGGACCAGCAATTCCGGCCTTTCCAATGTTGAATATGGTGTTACCGGATTTGTTCAAGGTACGGGAACCATGTTGACCGGTGTAACCAGTCCACAAACAATTGCCATTGCAGCTGGTGACTATGATTTTTATGTACAAGATGATTGTGGCGGTGGTGATTTAAGTAACTGGGTAGGGCCTTTTGCTTTTACCTATATCGTTCCTCCCACCAATAATGATTGCAACACACCTGACGTTGTCAGTAGTTTCCCAACTACACTTACAGGCACAACCGCAGGTGCAACCGTTACCTGTACCGCAATTCTCCCTGCCGACAATGGGAATGTTTGGTACGAAATACAAATACCTGCCGGTACCCACACACTTACCGTGGATATGACAGGTACTGCCTTTGACAATATCTGGATTGTTGCATCAACTGTTCAGTGCAGTTGCGATTTAAACGATTATATCTTTGCCGATGACTGGAACTTTACAGCAGCAGGCACCATGACCGATTTGGCCTTTGAAAATATTGTTGGCCCAACTACTTTGTGGCTGCCCGTTCAAACCGGGACAGTTGCCGAAGCCTTCGATATCACATTCAATTTATACAATGGCCCGGTTATGACCGTTGCACCCGCTTCACTTGCCAAAGGTGTGGTTGAAAACGGCAATGCGACCGATCATTTAATGGTGGGCAATGCCGGAGACTGGAACCTTACTTTTGATGCAAGCGTTGTTTATCCAACTGTAGGTACATCCGTATTCTTTGATGATTTTGAAACAGGCCTTGGCGCATGGACAGTTGTTGACAATGGCGGAACGTGTGTTTGGGACCTTGATTCGAACTTAGGTACCCCAAGGGGCAACCTTACAAACGGAAGTGGCGATTGTGCAACAGCAGATAGCGATAGATGTGGTAGTGGTAGTACCATGGATACGGAATTACATTCGCCTGTATTCGATTTGACTGGATATACCTATGCACAACTTACTTTTGAAGCCTCATATAATGATATATCAACTGGTGGTACTGATTTAGCAACAGTGGATATCAGTATTGATGGCGGGGCAACATGGAATAATCTGTTGACTTGGGACGAAGACCATAATCCCGAATCGGTTATCGTTGACCTGACACCTTATGCCGGAAATGCCAACTGTATGTTGAATTTTGGTTACCTTGCCCCCGGTTGGGACTGGTGGTTCCAGATTGACGATGTGAATGTAAAGGGAGCAAATTCCCCATTCCCTCCAACCGGTTGGTTAACAGTTGATGGAGGAGCCTCTATGGCAGGTTCTGTACTTGTGGGCGACCCTGCTGCCGATGTACTTGTTGGCTTCGATGCCACGGGCATAGCTCCTGGCACTTATAATGCCGATATCTTGGTCAGCTCCAACGATCCGGTAACACCTACTGTAACAGTTCCTGTACAAATGGTTGTTGTTTCTGGTGTTATTGTTGATGTGAAAGTCTTCCTCGAAGGCCCTTATGACATTGGGACAGGAAGTGTTATGTTCGATGATTTGAACACTGGAAGTTTTATTCCTATGACACAACCTTACAACCCGGCCTTGCCTTATTATGGCAACCCAACACCTGTTTGGCTGTATGGGGGAACACAAACTGTTACCGCAGTCCCGGCAGGTGCCGTTGACTGGGTAGTCATCCAAGTACGCGATGCTGTCGATGCCGCTAGTGCGGGTTCGGGAACAATTGCCGGTACAACCGTGGCTTTCTTAATGACCGATGGATCGGTTGTTGGATTGGATGGTGTTAGCCGTGTTGGCGTACCAACTGCCGCTATTGCCAATAATGTATTCCTCGTGGTGTACCACAGGAATCACCTTGGTGTGATGTCAAGTGGCGCTGTTCCAATGGTGGGCAGCATGTACACCTGGGATTTCACGACAGCAGTCACCCAGGCTTACAATTCAGGGCACAAAGATCTTGGAGATGGTAATTTCGGAATGGTTGCGGCCGATGGTGATGGCAATGGTTTGATTCAATCAACTGATGAACAACTTGTTTGGAAAATCGAATCAGGTCTATCAGGATACCTTGGTGGAGATTTTACCATGAACGGTTTGGTTCAGAGCGATGATGAGAACAACTATTGGAAAGTAAATAGTGGTGCTGGTGGACAGGTTCCCGCAAAAAGTGAAAGCGGTGGATACCAAAGTCAGATACCTAAATAAATAAATTATTTTACAGATACCTGCCCTTTTCTTGGGCAGGTATCTGTAACTTTTTTGTTAAATATTAGTAAATAATTTGGATATTAATTGTGGAGATGTTACATTTGCAAACATTAATCAAAATAAATTCTTTAATTTAAATAATGATGAGAAAAATAACCTTACTCTTCACAATGTTGACTTTTGTTAGTCTTTTGGGGGTTTCGCAGACCCAGTTGACGTGGCGTTTTGCCCGTCCGCAGGTGATTGCGGGCACTCCGGATATCTTTCAATTTGATGTTGAAGTAAAAGCCGATGTTGCAGGATCGTTTCAACGCGACCTGCAGGTTTACTTTGATTACAACACCCTTGCCTTTGGTTCCGATATCGTTGCCAATGGTAAAGTTAGCGTAAGCAACCTTACGTTAATGGACAATTTCTACTTTGTCGTTAATTCAGCGGATAACACAAATTCGAAATTTGCTGTTATTACGGAAGCAACGAACGAGATGAGCCAGATTGGTTCAGCAACTTTCTTTAATGAAGTATCTACTTCCTTTACGGGATTCTTACGGTTTCAAATTGAAATTCTTGACAACAATCAATTGGCGGGTGTTTCATTTGATCAGGCACTTATGAACGGGGGCCAGTATATGCAATCAGGGTCCAACACAGACCCCATTGCTTATGTAAACCCTTCACTTTATGAAAACAGTTTGGCAAGTTCATCCTTAAAGGGACTTGAGTTCTCCATTAATTGCTTTCTTGAAGGCCCCTACGATATAGGGACCGGTAGCACCATGAATACTGATTTACTGACAGGAAACTACCTTCCAATGAATCAACCTTTCAACCCTGCATTGCCATATTATGACAATGCTTCACCGGAATGGCTGTATAGTGGGACAGAAAGCGTTGCTACTTTCCCGAGTAATACGGTTGACTGGGTCTTGGTACAATTAAGGGATGCTGATATTCCTGCAAACGCTACTTCAGCTACCATTGTAGGTTCTACTCCAGCGTTTTTGCTTAATGATGGCACTATTGTGGGATTAGATGGAAATGCTTTGGTCATGAAGCAAGCATATAACCAAAACCTTTATATGGTTGTTTACCACCGTAACCATTTGGCAATCATGTCAAATTATAATATGGGTCTGAGTTCCACAGGGAATTATGTCTATAATTTTTCTGATGATGTCAATAAGGTTTTTGGCGGTGTCAATGGATTTAAGGACATGGGCGATGGTGTATTTGGCCTTGTTGCCGCTGATGGCAACGCCAATGGTCTGGTTCAAAGTTCAGACGAGCAATTGGTTTGGAAAATCGAATTGGGGACCTCAGGTTACCTTGGTGGCGATTTTTCATTGAACGGTTTGATCCAAAGCGATGACGAAAACAATTTATGGAAAATCAACAGTGGTGCCGGCGGGCAGGTTCCCGGGAAAAGCACTATTGAGTATGTTTCACAAGTACCTAAATAGTATGACAATATAAAACAAAGTCTAATTAAATGTAAATTAAAAATTTTAAATTATGAAAAAAATGAGAAAATTACTTTTTGGACTGATTATGCTCATGAGCATATCAGCATTTGCACAGCCCCAGTTGACATGGGAGTTCAGAAACCCCGTGATTGTGCCGGGGGCTAACGTAGGCGACCTTGACTCGCTTCGTTGGGAAGTATGGGTTTCCTGTGACATGGCGGGATATTACAGCAACCTCACAACAGTTGCTTTTGATTACCCGAATGCCCGTTTTGGCGAAAATGCCTGGTCAGCGAATATGAGTGTTGCAAGGGGCACACTGCTATTGGCGGAATTCAGTGGGTCGTTGTTGAACAATGTGCAGGGAACGGCAAACACCTTCCCCCAGACGTTCAGTGTCTCGACACAGACCAATTTCCCGAACTTCGACCCGGCAGGCACACCCTTCTTTTTCCTTGAGTTCCCTACCACACCTGACCATTGGTTGACAATAACCATGGCCATTCAGGATAATGGGGGATTGGCAGAAATCACTTTTGCGGAATGGTTGATGAACGGGCAGCAGTTCTTCCAGGACCCAACACTTCCCCCTGCACAAACTGCATTTATGGATCCAAACATATTCCTTAACCCTGATCTTCCAACTTTCCCGTTGGGCCTTGGAACACCAGGTCTTTGGACAGGTGCAGTTAGTTCAGATTGGTTCGCAACAGGAAACTGGGACGATGGAAATGTCCCAACAGCAACTACTGACGTAACTATCCCCGTAACGGCCAACGATCCCGCAATCGCCACTTTCCTTGCTGATTGCCAGGCAATGCAAATCGATGCCGGAGCAACCCTCCACATCATGGACGATGGTGGCTTGACCGCCGCAGGTGTCATTACCAACGATGGTTCGATATTGATGCACGGTACTTCTATTGGAGGTTCTTTGATAGACAACGGCTTCGCCGGTGCGGGTACTTTTGAGTATGACCGTACTTTGACAAATGGTGCCGTAGGAACACATTTTGGATGGCACTATGTTTCTTCGCCTGTTGACAATACGGTAACCGGTGATTTTGTTGGTTATTGGGTGAAAGACTTTGACGAGGCCTCTGGCATGTTCATGGACATTGATGCCTATCCCGGTGACTGTTCGGGTTCTATGTTTACTGTATCTATGGGATCGGGAATGGGTTATTCCGTTAAACAAGATTTGGGCTATGCTGACAACTGTCCACAACCAACAGGCGCTACAGGTGATATTATTGAATTTGGTGGCGACTTTATGTCAGCTTATCCTACAACACCAACTGCTGTTGCAGCTATGACTAATGTGAACACGGGAGATGTCCTTGTTACCTTAACAGGTGGCGGGTCCAATTGGAACCTGATGGGCAACCCATATGCTTCTGGTTGGGATTATGATGATTGGTACTTTAATGGTGATTTCCCTGGTGCCGGTTTGAACGATGCCATCTATTATTGGGATGCAGATGCCGCTGCTTATGCTTCATACGTAGCCGGTGTTGGAACCAATGGCGGGACCAACGAAGTACAAACAGGACAGGCATTTTTCCTCGAAGCCGATGGTACAGTGCCCAATATGCCTATGACATTTACCAACTCTTCAAGGATTCACACGACACAGACTTTCTACAAGAGCGAAGTGAGCGATATCGTAAGGCTCGTCGCAACCGGCAACAACTTCAGCGATGAGACCGTTATCCGTTTCCTCGATGAGGCAACAACGGGATGGGACAAGCATTTTGATGCCAAGAAACTCTTGCAAGAGGGAAGTGAAGTACCTTCTGTTTATACATATGCTGGAAGCGATATTATCTCCATCAATTCACAGCCCGCTACCGAATTGGTGCCCATGGCATTTGTTAGCGGTGTTTCCGGTACCTACACAATCGAAGCTACCGAAACAAGTGAATTTACCGAAGTTACTTTGGAAGATATTGTAACAGGTGAAATGACAGACCTCCTTACTTCTTCTTATACTTTCGATTACACGGCCGGCGAAAACGCTGACAGGTTCGTCGTTCACTTTGGCGCCCTGGGCACCATCGAGAACAACTTCGACAACGTGAGCATCTGGTCGAACGAAAACAATATCTATGTAAATGTTCCTATGGTAACCAATGGCGAGATCGTTGTGGTGAACATGATGGGACAGGAAATCATCAGGACCGATATTGCGACCGGTATCAACGTGATCCCCGTTAACGATGTGAACTCTTATTACATCGTGAAGGTGGTTGGCAGCCAAGCTGTGAAGACCGGTAAAGTTTATATCAAGTAATTCAAACAATTGTATAACATAAAAATATATATAGATATGAAAAAAGCAATTCAGATTTTAGCGATCGCACTCATAGTAACGCTCCCGATGTTCTTGGCAGCCCAACCACAGCCCTGGGACCCAGGTGTAGGTGGAGGGGAAGGCGCCAACCCTGTTGGGGCCCCTATTGGTGGCGGACTTCTAATTATGCTCTCATTGGCCATCGGCTACGGAGCTAAGAAAATCTATAATGCTCGTAAAAAAGTCTTAGACTAAAAATTACGGACAAAATAGATAAATCCTATCAAAAAGCCTTATCCCGTTGGGATAAGGCTTTTGTTTTAACCACAAGCTTTTTCGGATTTTTGTAATGGCAACAGCGCAAGATAATCCGAAAACAACAGCTTTTTCGGATTTTTGCAATGGCAACAGTGCAAGCTAATCCGAAAACAACAGCTTTTTCGGATTTTAGTTCGGGCTAGGCGCACAGGCTAATCCGAAAATGATATTCCAAGCAATTGTCTTACAGTATAAAAACATGTTTAAGCTTATCTATCGCAATAAGCCCAAATCTAAATTCCTGAGCAGCATTTAATATCTGCTATTGAATACAAAAGGAAACAATATGCACCAAAAAGCTTATATATCCGAAACAAAAATCCGTGTCCGCTATTCCGAAACAGATCAGGCAGGATTAGTGTATTATGGAAACTATGCACAATATTACGAAGTAGGGCGGATTGAAGCACTCCGTCAGCTTGGCCATACCTATAAAGGACTGGAAGAAGCAGGGGTAGTAATGCCTGTCCTTTCGATGAATATCAAATATATCCGCCCTGCGCTGTATGATGATTTGCTCACAATAAAAACAATTATTCGTGAAGCTCCCATAACACGAATGAACTTTGAGTATGAAATTTCCAATGAATCAGGGAAACTATTGAACAAAGGTGAAACCACACTTGTATTTGTTTCCAAGGAAACCTATAAAACCATTAAAGCACCTGAATGGTTTACCGGATTGATCGAAAAGGCAATTAACGAAGATGATTAAAAAAATAATCGGTAAATGCTTTCTCGAGTTCTTGAAGATATCCTATACATAAGACAATAGAAAACACTTCCGCTTTGATTTACGGTTTATTAAGTAACTTGCTTGTTACAATTGCCATGCACCAACCAATCAGTGAACCCACAATAACACCACCCAATACATCCCCGGGATAATGAACCCCCAGATAAATACGGCTGTAAGATATGATTCCTGCCCATAATAAAATAGAAATTGTAAAGCCTTTTATTTCGTTCTCAAGCAAAACAATTAAAAATAGTGCAATCGCAAAATGATTGGTGGCGTGGGACGAAATGAAACCATATTGCCCCCCACATTTACCTTTTACCAGATG
>JAADJA010000119.1 GCA_013151015.1 Chlorobiota bacterium | reverse complement strand
AATAATTGCGGACAGTAAGACAAATGCGCCAAAATAAAATGAATAAACAACATTGGGTGGGACAATACCCGAAGCCGAAGCTTCTTTTGAAACCCCAAACCAATTACCGAGGATATAAGGCAACCAGGATCCAACAACTGCACCAATCCCGATTAAAAGTGTCTGCATTGAAAAACCAAGTGTATGCTGTTCTTCAGGAAGCTTATCAGCCACAAGTGCCCGAAAAGGCTCCATTGAAATATTTATTGAAGCATCCATTATCATGAGCAATCCACCTCCAACAAACATAGGGGCAATCACATTTGCAAAATGAGGGGCATTGGGCATTAATATCAGGGCAATGCTTGTTAATAAAGCCCCAACTAAAAAATAAGGCCTTCTCCGCCCAAAACGATTCCAAGTCCTATCGCTGTAATAACCGATAATGGGCTGTACAATCATTCCGGTTATGGGCGCCACCAACCAGAACCAACTTAAATGATGCACATCGGCACCAAAGGTCTGAAGGATACGGGAAGCATTTGCATTCTGCAATGCAAAGCCAAACTGGATACCCAAAAACCCAAAACTCATGTTCCAGATTTGCCAAAAAGAAAGACGTGGTTTTTGTTTCATCGAATATTATTTTTAAGAATTGACGAAGGTAATAATATTTTAAAATATTGATATTTAACAAAAACAGTAAATAACTATTTTTGCCTAAAAAAATGATTCTGATCGACAAACCCTATGTTTCTGATTTTCTTATCGAAACTATCAAAAAGAATAACTTTCAAATTATTTCCACAACGGTTGCGAGGGAAATGATACAAGACAATAGCCTGAACTGGATTTCCGGGGAAAAGGCAAAGCAAATAATTAAAAGCAATCCCAAAACACGGATTTACACCAATTCTGAAAACTCAATAAGTTGGATTGAAAAAAATCTGGCATTTTCAAATCTACCGGCCCACATTCAGGTTTTTAAGGATAAGATACAATTCAGGGAATTAATAAAAGCATCATACCCAAATTATTTTTTTCAAGGAGTAAAATTTGATGAGCTAAGAAAACTAAATATTGCAGTTATCAGATTCCCAATTATAGTTAAACCGGCAGTGGGATTTTTCAGTCTTGCCGTACATAAAGTTGAAAATAGAATTGATTGGCCTTTGGTTTTGGACAAAATCGAAAATGAAATTGGAAAACTTTCCGATATATACCCAAAAGAAGTTATTGATGTAACCGATTTTATAATCGAGGAATATATTGCAGGGGAAGAATACGCAATAGATTGTTATTATGACAATTCAGGAAAACCCATCGTACTTAACATCCTCCACCACATTTTTTCTTCCGGGGATGATGTAAGTGACCGTGTTTATTCCACATCAAAAGAAATCCTGTACAGGCACTCGGGAAAAATTCAGGAATTTCTGGAACTAATTGGGATCAAAGTGGGGTTGAAGGATTTTCCGGCACATGTGGAGGTAAGGATCGACAATAAGGGAAAACTGTTCCCGATAGAGGTAAATCCACTAAGATACGGCGGATTGTGCACGACCGGGGACCTAACATGGTATGCCTATGGCTTCAATTCCTACGAATGCTTCCTAAACAATATTCGCCCGGACTGGGAACAGATTTTCAATACCCGGGGAAATAAAAAGTACAGCATAATTGTTTTAAACAACAATTCTGGCATTAGGGAAAACGATATAGCCGGTTTTGATTATGAACTTTTGCTAAAGGACTTCAAAAAGCCATTGAGTTTACGAAAAGTAGATTTCAGGAAGTATTTGGTTTTTGGGTTTTTATTTATCGAAACAAGACTTGGCAATGACGAAGAACTTACCCAAATCCTCACTTCCGACCTCAGGAAATATATAATGATTAAATGATCCCTGAAAAAGTTTGCTGCTATTCAAACAAAAAGGGCCTCACCGAAATGAAACCCTCTGTTCTCCGTACCCGGGGCGGGACTTGAACCCGCACGGCCGCAAGGCCAAGGGATTTTAAGTCCCTCGTGTCTACCAATTCCACCACCCGGGCGGCCTTGTAAAAAAATGTCCCTCAAAATTGAGAGACCTTTTTTGAGCGAAAGACGGGATTCGGACCCGCGACCCCGACCTTGGCAAGGTCGTGCTCTACCAGCTGAGCTACTTTCGCTTGTTTTATAATTAAGAGGTGCAAAAGTAAATATTTTTTTATCTATTGCAACAAAAAAATAGATTTTTTTGCATGGCTATATTTTCTATTTTCCCAAAAGCTTCTTTATTTCGTTCAATTTCATTAAAGCTTCAACCGGTGTAAGTGTATTGATATCGGTACTCAATATATCATCCTTTATTTGTAGCAGCAATGGATCGTCCAATTGTATAAAACTTAACTGGTAATTATCACTGGCAGGTTTAAAAGCCTTGGTATCCTTTTTAATTTCCTCGCTACTATGCGATTTTTCCAAAACCTGCAAAAGCGCATTCGCCCTTTCCACTACAGTACGGGGCATGCCGGCCATACGCGCAACATGGATCCCGAAACTATGTTCGCTTCCACCACGCACAAGCTTTCTTAAAAATATTACTTTATTGTTGATTTCCTTTACGGTTACATGGTAATTCTTTATTCTCGAAAAAGAATCAGCCATTTCATTCAATTCGTGGTAATGGGTTGCAAAAAGCACCTTTGCCCGAAACAAAGGATGCTCGTGCAAAAACTCTGCAATGGCCCATGCAATCGAAATCCCATCGTATGTACTGGTACCCCTGCCAATTTCATCAAGCAAGATCAGGCTTCTATTCGAAATATTGTTCAGGATACTTGAAGTCTCGTTCATCTCGACCATAAACGTTGATTCACCGGAAGAAATATTATCGGAAGCCCCAACCCGTGTAAAAATTTTATCCACCAATCCTATTTTTGCCGATTCAGCCGGGACAAAACTCCCGATTTGTGCCATGAGTGTAATCAATGCTGTCTGTCTGAGCAAAGCTGATTTTCCCGACATGTTCGGTCCCGTGATTACAATGATTTGCTGTTTTTCATTGTCCAGGAAAATATCATTGGGGATGTATTCTTCCCCTGGCAACATCTGTGTTTCGATAACGGGATGACGCCCATTTTTGATTTCAAGCCCAAAAGTTTCATTTATTTTAGGCTTTGTATAATTATTTCGGATTGCCGTAGAGGCAAAAGAAAGCAGGACATCCAGTTTGGCAACAGCTTGTGCATCCAGTTGTATTTGTGGAATGAACTCACTGATGTTATGAACCAAATCCTGAAACAGTTTTTGCTCAAGGGCCAGAATTTTTTCTTCTGCACCTAGGATTTTCCCTTCATACTCCTTTAGTTCTTCGGTAATATAGCGTTCCGAACCTGTCAGTGTCTGCTTCCGGTGCCAATTTTCGGGAACGGCATCTTTGTATTTATTCGTAACTTCGAGGTAATACCCAAAAACATTGTTATAGCCAATTTTCAAGGAAGATATCCCAGTCGCCTCCATTTCCCTCTGCTTTATCTGAACCAGGTAATCTTTTCCCGAACCTGATATCTTTCGTAAATCATCTAATTCCTGAGAAACACCATCAGAAATCACATTCCCTTTGTTTACCAAAGCAGGAGGGTCTTTTTTCAAACTGTTCTCAATTTGCCCCCGGATGGAATTGCATGGGTTTAATTGCTCGATTATTTTCTTTAGGGATTTTGATTTTGTCTTGGAATAAATCTTTTCTATTTCAGCAATTGACCTAAGGGCTTCCTTTATCTGCATCACTTCCCTTGGGCTTATCCGCATGATTGCAACTTTGGATATCAAACGTTCCAGGTCACCGATGGATTTGATTAGTTTTTGCAAGGGCTCAATTTCCTCTTTTTTCAGTACGAAATAATCCACAACCTCAAACCTGTTCTCCAAAGGTTTTTTATCCTTTAATGGTAAAACAAGCCATCTTTTCAATAACCGGGCCCCCATTGGTGAAATTGTCTGATCAATGACATGCAAAAGGGTAACAGCATTTTCGTTCAGGGAAGAAATCAGTTCCAGGTTTCTTATGGTAAATCGGTCCAGCCAAACATAGTGTTCCTCTTCAATCCGGGAAATACTTGAAATATGGCCCAGTTTTTCATGATGGGTCTCCTTAAGGTAATGCAAGATGACTCCGGCAGAAATAACCCCACTATTAAGATTTTCGATGCCAAAACCTTTCAGCGATGCAATGTCAAAATGCTTTAACAAAAGTTCACTTGCAAAGTCATAATTAAAGATCCACTCCTCAAAAGTATTGATATAGAATTTATTCCCAAACCGTTCAATAAAATCATTCAGCTTGTTCTTTTGAACAATGATTTCGCTTGGTGTAAAGCTTTGAAGCAGTTTGTCAATATAATCATTCAATCCCTGGGCAACAAAAAATTCACCGGTCGAAACATCCAATAAAGCCAGGCCTGAACTTTTGTCAGAATAATGGACGCTTGCCAGAAAGTTGTTTTGCTTATTCTCAAGGACATTATCATTGAAAGTTACTCCAGGCGTGACCAACTCCGTAACCCCTCTCTTAACAATCTTCTTTGTTAGTTTTGGGTCTTCCAACTGATCGCAAATGGCTACCCTCATCCCGGCCCTTACCAATTTGGGCAGATACGTGTCCAATGAATGATGGGGAAACCCTGCGAGTTCAATATAGGCCGCCGCACCATTTGCCCTTTTCGTAAGAACGATCCCCAGGGTTTTGGAAGCCCTGACCGCATCTTCCCCAAATGTTTCATAAAAGTCCCCAACCCTGAACAATAGAAGTGCGTCGGGATACTTCCTTTTGATGGTATTGTATTGCTTCATCAAAGGGGTTTCAGCTATTTCTCTCTTTTTTACCATAGTCAACAGCAAAAATATAACTATAATCAGTACAATATTTGAAATTTAATTCACATTTTTATTCTGCATTGTTAATTTTGCAAGAAATTAATCCCAATAAAATGAGAAAACTCAAAAATTCCGAACTCAACAGAAAAAGCATTCCCGATTTTAAAAAGGCCTACAAGCTCCCCGTTATAGTGGTTTTGGACAATATCAGAAGCTTGAACAATATTGGTTCATTTTTTCGTACAGGCGATGCTTTTTGCATTCAAGGGATTTATCTTTGTGGGATTACGGCGACACCTCCTCATCGGGAAATCCACAAAACTGCATTGGGTGCGACCGAATCTGTAGATTGGGAATATTTTGAGATTACAGTTGAAGCAATTTCCCATTTAAAGAAAATTGGGTATTCGGTAATTGCCATTGAACAGATGGACAATAGCATTTCCCTATTGGACTACGATTTCAGGAAACATTCCAAAACAGCCCTTGTGTTTGGTAACGAAATAAAAGGTGTTTCAGATGAAATCCTCCCCCAAATTGATGGATGTATTGAAATCCCGCAATTCGGGACAAAACACTCATTGAACGTTTCCGTAAGTGCAGGGATTGTCCTTTGGCAATTTTTGCAACAAAGCAGAAAATAAAAAGGGCTGCATAATGCAGCCCTTTCACTTCCAAAAATTATCAGATGTATTTATTGTATAGCACTCTGGAAGCTCGGATTTGAAAAATACTTCATGAATTCCCTGTCTTCTTTTGCTGTCTCTTTATATGAAGCATCTTTTGCGACTGCACTCTTCAGGTTTTCAAAAACCATGTTATCATCACTTGTTCTTGCGCCAATAATTGCCATTAAATAATAGTTTTCAGCAGTTTTTTCTGCACAGTCCAAAGTTGATTTTGCAGCAATATAATTTTCGCTGAGAACATGTGCAAGTGCAAGGTTGTAGTCACACTTTGTTCCACCAAATGAATTTACGGCACCATTGTAATTACCTTCTCCAACTTTCACTATACCCATGTTGTAATTAACATCAATATTGGCTTTTTGTGCAGCATAATAATCTTTTCTGGCCTGCTCGTAATCCCCATTCCTTGAAGCCATGGCCCCAACATTGTTCAATACCACGCCTTGATTGGCTGCTATTTGT
>JAADJA010000196.1 GCA_013151015.1 Chlorobiota bacterium | reverse complement strand
TATGAAGACTATGTGTCTTTTTTGACAGGGCGAGGGCCAAATTAGTATAATGCAGTGCCTTTGACTTGGAATAAAGCCTGTACTCTTCACTTAAACCCAGGAAAAGCCGGATCCTGCTTGTGTCGGCAATTCCCTGCCTGCCCAATTCTAATTTGAGGCTGTCTATCTTCGCCCTATCCTGGTTAAAGGCAAAAAAAGGGAAACATAAAAGTAGGTTTAGGAACAAAAAGGTTTTCACAATTCGATTTTCGGGTTTCTTATTTCATTACATTTGTCATTAAATCAATGTTTCACCATGCAGGACAAAAATTGTTGCAATGGCAATGCACACTTAAAGTACCCCGATATCAATATCGGGCTATTCGTTCATGGCCCCGGAAGTGATAATATAATTTGATATAGTCGAAGCACAAAGATAAGCAAAATATAATGGCTAAAGAGTACTTGAATAAATAATTTGAACTTTTAAAATCAGCAATTGTTATTGTTGTTTGTAAATAGAAATAGAACAATGGCCCAAAAGATAAAAAACCCTTGTATCCAGGTGTGCAAATATGATGACGACCAGGTTTGTATAGGTTGTTATCGCACCATGGAAGAAACACGGGATTGGATTGATTATTCCGAAAAGGAAAAAGCGGAAGTCCTTAAAAAGGTGGAAAAGAGAAGAACCCCTGTGGTTTTGCAGGCCGGCCATTTGGATTTTTACGTTTAAATACATTATACCCAGAAGATGGACTACGATTTAAATACCCTCTTATTTGCATTTGGGCTTACCCTCTTTGCGGGTTTGTCCACGGGGATCGGGAGTGCGATTGCTTTTTTTGCCAAACGGACGAACACAAAATTCCTTTCTGTTTCTCTCGGTTTTTCGGCAGGGGTGATGATTTATGTTTCTTTTGTCGAGATTTTCGTACAGGCGCGCAGCGAACTGGTTGCCGAGCTTGGGAAAGATAATGGATACTGGCTTACGGTAGCTTCTTTTTTTGGTGGGGTTTTGTTGATCGCAATTATCGACAAACTCATCCCTTCTGTTGAAAACCCGCATGAAATGCACCGTGTGGAAGAGATACGGGATATCGAAAACACGAAAGAAAAAAAACTGATGCGCATGGGATTGTTCACTGCGCTTGCCATCGGTATCCATAATTTCCCGGAAGGCTTGGCCACTTTTACTGCTGCGCTCACCAATCCGGGAATAGGGATTGCCATTGCAGTTGCCATTGCAATCCATAACATCCCGGAGGGAATTGCCGTATCCATTCCCATTTATTACGCCACGGGCGACAGGAAAAAAGCGTTTCTCCTTTCTTTCTTGTCCGGCTTGGCCGAACCTGTTGGGGCGATAGTCGGATACCTTATTTTAATGCCGTTTTTAAGCCCTGTGGTTTTTGGGGTTTTGTTTGCAGGGGTTGCAGGTATCATGGTTTTTATATCATTGGATGAACTATTGCCTTCGGCAAGGGAATACGGTGAACACCATCTTTCCATTTACGGGCTTATTGCGGGGATGTTGGTCATGGCCATTAGCTTGTTGATGTTTATTTAGTGTTTTTAAATACTTAGTATCTTTGCCGCATGAAAGTAAAACTTACCGTCCTGTCCCTTTCCCTTTTCGTTTTTTCGATTGGGTTATACGCCCAGCAAGATTCCATTCCCAGCATTATTACGGATCGTCCCACAAATTCCGCATCTCCGGTACTTGTCCCAAAGGGGGCTTTTCAGGTTGAGACCGGTTTCCTGTACACCTCGGAAGTGAGCGATTATTTTGAGGTTGATCAAATGGATGTGCTTGGGACTATGTTGCGTTATGGCGTATTTGACAATTTCGAGCTTAGGCTTGCAGGGTCTTTCTCAAATGTTGATTTTAAAGATACGGAATTTGGAAACGATTCAACCGTAAATGGGTTTGGGAACGTTTCCATTGGTTTTAAGGTGCAT
The DNA here is from genome assembly GCA_013151015.1 of Chlorobiota bacterium. Lineage (GTDB taxonomy): Bacteria > Bacteroidota > Bacteroidia > Bacteroidales > JAADJA01 > JAADJA01. The sequence goes on along the minus strand of JAADJA010000196.1, from coordinate 7,225 downwards.
ATTGTCGAGGAAAAAGGGATCAGGCCTGATTTGGCCATTGTTGCGGATATGTTTGTCCGCCATATTGGCCCCGATGGCTTGCACCCGACCTTTAGCTATCCGGTTTCCAAAGTTGCCGCAAGCCATACCTTAAGCAAGAAGTTCTCACTTACTTATAACCTTGGTTTTGCTTACAATGGGGAAGATGCCGATGGCTTCTTTATTTATAGTGCGGTACTTGGTTATGCGATTGTTCCAAAATTGTCAATATTTGTGGAACCGTATGGTAATTTTGATTCCAACGACTTTCCAAACCACTATGTGGACGGAGGCCTGGCCTATGTTGTCAGGCCCAATATGCAGCTGGATATTTCGGGGGGATTAAGTATTGGGGACAACATTAACAGGAATTCGGAAAGCATAAACAAGAAATTTGTCAGTTTGGGTTTTTCCTGGAGGATTCCGAGATAGTTATGTTTGGGATTGAACAAAATGTTTGATTTTTTGTCTCAATCAAAAGATACAATTTTAATAGAGACTGAAACGATTATGAAAAAAATTGGGATTTTTTATGGTTCCTCAATGGGGCAAACGAGAAAGGCTGCGAAAAAACTACAAACTGTTTTGGGAAAGGACAATGCAGACCTACATGATATTAAGGAAATAAAGCCTGAAACTATTTTAAAATACAAGAACCTGGTTTTTGGTACTTCGGCCTGGGGGGTAGGGGATATGCAGGATGATTGGGAAGCATTTATAGATACACTTGTGGAACTTGATTTTACGGGGAAGAAAGTGGCTTTGTTTGGCTTGGGCGATCAAAAAGAGTATCCGGGGAGTTTTGCCGATGGGCTTGGGACATTGTATTGTCGTTTTCCCGATAAGTCAATTATTATAGGCGAATGGCCATTGGACGGCTATACCTATTATTTTTCCTCGGCCGAAAAAGATGGAAAGTTTGTTGGCCTTGCCCTTGATGAAGAATCACAACCAAGAAAATCTGCCGAAAGGATCAAGAAGTGGGCGGAAATCCTCAAAAGAGAATTTATATAAGCAATTTTTTTCCTCCAAAGCAAAAAAAAAGTCCCAAAAAGGGACTTTGAAGATTTTTGTTTATACTAAACTTTTATTCCTCGGGATGAATAGCTTCCACAGGGCAAACATCAGCGCAAGATCCGCAATCGGTGCAGATGTCAGCATCAATTACATAGATATCACCTTCTGAAATTGCCTCTACTGGGCATTCATCAATGCAGGTACCACAAGCAGTACAATCATCATTTATCACGTAAGCCATAATTTTTAATTTTATTGTTTCTAACGGCTGCAAAAGTAAAAATATTCTAATCGAAACCAATTTTAAACAAAAAATATTTTTGTTTTTTTTTCCTCAACGGGAATTTCCAAATAAAAAAGCAAAAATCGGTGGTACGGCCTTAAACTTTTCATTTCCCTAATCTACCTCAGAATAAAAATATATACATTTGCCCGCTAAAAAAAGTATAAACATTTTAAATTGATACGGATATGACATCACAAGAATTAATGAAGCTTGAAGACCAATATGGTGCTCACAATTACCACCCCTTGCCAGTGGTTCTCTCCCGGGGCGAAGGGCCTTTCATGTGGGACGTTGAGGGAAAAAAATATTTTGATTTCCTTTCCGCTTATTCAGCGGTGAACCAAGGTCATTGCCATCCGAAAATTGTTGGGGCCATGTACGAACAGGCCAAAACACTTACCCTCACTTCAAGGGCTTTTTACAATGATGCTTTGGGCCCTTATGAAAAATATATGACGGAATACTTTGGTTTCGATAAAGTGCTGCCTATGAACACAGGTGCCGAGGCGGATGAAACAGCCTTGAAACTTTGCCGTAAATGGGCTTACGAAAAGAAAGGCATTGCGGCCAATGAAGCGAAGATTATTGTCTGTGCCGAAAATTTCCATGGAAGGACAATCACCATTATTTCCATGTCAACCGATCCGGATGCCCGTGGTGGATTTGGCCCTTACACTCCCGGCTTTGTTACCATTCCTTACAATGACCTGGATGCTTTGGCAAAAGAGTTGGAAGATCCCAATGTGGCTGGGTTTTTAGTTGAACCAATCCAAGGCGAAGCCGGGGTTTTTGTGCCCGATGAGGGATATTTGAAAAAAGCTTACGAAATGTGCAAGGCCAAAAACGTATTGTTCATTGCTGATGAAGTCCAGACAGGAATTGCACGGACAGGTAAACTCCTGGCTTGTGACCATGAAGGTGTGAAACCCGATATTTTGATACTTGGGAAAGCTTTGTCTGGTGGAGTGTTCCCGGTTTCGGCTGTTTTGGCCAATGACGATATCATGCTGACCATAAAACCAGGACAACATGGTTCTACCTTTGGCGGAAACCCGATAGCAGCGAAAGTTGCCGTTGCAGCCCTTGAGGTCGTAAAAGATGAGAAACTGGCCGAAAGAGCGGAATATTTGGGAAAAATTTTCAGGGATGAAATGAAAAGCATCGATTCCCCAATGATCGAATTGGTAAGGGGAAAAGGTTTGCTTAATGCGGTTGTAATCAAACCGGCCAATGGAAAAGAAGCTATGGACGTATGCCTTGAAATGGCCAAAAACGGTGTGCTTGCAAAACCGACCCATGAGCATATCATCCGTTTTGCACCTCCTTTGGTGATTTCCGAAGAACAATTGATGGAAGCCGTTGCTATCATAAAAAAGTCAATATTGGCTTTCGCATAAGTTTTTACTTTCTTGTAAATCTATTAAAGGCCTGGGGCAATTATTGCCTCAGGCCTTTTTGTTTCTGACTGGTTATCAGGTAAAATATCTTGAGCAAATTAATTTATTAAATATGAAATAGGGGGTTTGATGAACCAAATGGAGGTATGCTTGTTAGGAAAAAGAAAACAAAGGATGAATTATTTCCTTGTTGGAATTTCTTAATCATTAATTTTCAAAACCATGCAAACAATTTTAGGCTCAGGTGGGGCAATTGGAATAGAACTGTCCAAGGCCCTAAAAGAATTCACCAATGAAATAAGGCTTGTGAGCCGGAACCCGAAGAAAGTAAATCCAACGGATAAACTGATGTCTGCCGATTTATTGAATTCTGCCGATGTTCAAAAAGCGGTAAATGGTTCTTCGGTGGTTTATGTGACAGTCGGCTTTGAATACAGTATGAAGGTGTGGAAGGAGAATTGGCCAAAGTTTATGGGTTTTGTAATCGAAGCTTGTAAAGAACATAATTGCAAACTGGTATTCTTTGATAACATTTATATGTATGATTCTAATCACTTGGATGGTATGACCGAGGATACTCCAATCAATCCGCCAAGTGAAAAAGGCAAGGTTAGGGGCCAGATTGCCAAAATGATTTTAGATGGGGTTGAGAAAGGAGACCTGACAGCATTGATTGCAAGGTCGGCAGATTTTTATGGACCCTCAATCCAAAATACAAGCATGCTTACCGAGACAGTTTTCCAACCGTTGAGCAATGGGAAGAAGGCCAATTGGATGAGTTCGGTTAATTTCAAACACTCTTTTACCTATACACCTGATGCCGGAAAAGCCACAGCAGTTCTGGGAAATACAGATGATGCCTTTAATCAGGTCTGGCATTTGCCCACAGCATCAAATCCTCTTACAGGAAAGGAATGGATAGAGGCAATTGCGAAAGAACTGGGTGTAAACCCAAAGATTCAGGTTGTCCCAAAATTTCTGGTAAGGATTATGGGATTGTTTATGCCCATTATGAAGGAGATGGTTGAATTGATGTATCAGTATGACAGGGATTATGTATTTGACAGCAGTAAATTTGAAAAACGTTTTGGTTTCAAACCTACTCCTTATCTGGATGGGATCCGGGAAATTGTGAAATCGGATTATAAATAGTTATTCAAAACAATCCTGCATAAACGAAAACTGTTCCTCCATACTTTCAAGCAATTTAAACTGAACTTTTGCCCTTGTCAGGTTATGTTCGGGATATTTGGTTTTGTAATAAACATCCCCTTCGAGGTAATCTGTGAAAAAACGGAGGCCAATAATATAAGTCATTAATTTTGCCGAAAAAGCCAATGTGTTTAATTCTTCTTTTGCAAGTATAGCCTTTGTTTCCTCTAAAAACCCCTTTGTAAAAGCGGCATAATAATCCGGGTTCATGCCCACCTTGGTCAAATCAGTTTCGTCTTCATCGGCGTTATTGGTGTGAAGGTGCGTATGGAGTCGCCAAAATCATAATGGATATAGCCGGGCATCACCGTATCGAGGTCAATAACACAAATCCATTTTCCATCTTTGTTGAACAGCACATTGTTTATTTTGGTATCATTGTGTGTGACCCTCAAAGGGATTTTGCCCTCTTCGCCCAAACGGATAATAAGTTTCATATCTTCGACACGGGATTCAATAAATTCAATTTCAGTATGTGAAACAGATACCCTTTTTACGGGATCGTTCATTACCGCTTTCCTGAAATTGTCAAGCCGGAAATTGATGTCATGGAATTTCGGGATGGTCTCCACGAGTGTTTCAACCGGGAAATCGGAAAGTATTTTAACGAATTGTCCGTAGGCTTTTCCCCCTTCGTACGCAATCGTTTTGTTTTCCACTAAATCATAACTACTACTGTTTTCGATAAAATCCAATAAGCGCCAGTAATTCCCGTCATGGTCTTTAAGGAAATACTTACTGGATTTTGTGGGATGAAGTTTTAGGGTTTTTTGCCCGGACTTGGAATTTGCCAGTATTTTTCTGATGTGTCCTGTCACTTTCAGGAAATTGTCGGTCAATCCCTCCACATTCTGGAATATGGAATGGTTTATCCGTTGCAGAAGATAATTCTTTCCTTCCGCCTCAACCTTGTAAGTGTCGTTTATATGACCTGAACCAAAAGGAAAAATATTAATAGGTTTTTCTTTGATTTGAAATTCGGAAATCAGATTAAAAAGTTTTGATTCCATGCGTTTTAATAGATTTGGAATTTATTGCAAAGGGTTCTCTTAACAGTTTTAACTTTAAGCGTCATTGGGAGAAACCAAGGAGTTCGCCTGTGGGGCTGGGTTTCGAAGCAATCTGCTGGTTGAAAAAGACCGTCCCTGTCGTTAGCAGATTGGCACGGAATGCCTGCAAATATGGCCTTTCTTTCTCCTCGCAATGAAGTTTTTTTTACTATTCCATTGGTTTGTAAACTATCTTAACGTATGAACTACATTACCACAACTTATCTGGATAAACCCCTTTCCCAATTAAACTTTTGATGTTTTCAACGGCTGTCCCTTTATCATCTTTATAAGTTACCCCAAACCACAGGTCTTGAGATTCAAGGACTTTTAACGTGGCTTCACCTCTATTTATTAATTCGTTCACCACAAATGGGATGTAGAACTCCGCTTTGGGGTTTCCCGAATTATCGTTGATGAATTTCTCAAAATAGGTTTGAAGATAGGTGAAGAAGGATGTGGAAAATCCCCAAAAGTTCATGGATACTACTTCATTGCCGGTAAGCTCCATATCGGAACCATCATCCAATTTGGTGATGATTTTACCGTTTACCCTTTCGATATTGGTCCGTTCCACAACGGTTTTCAGAAAGCCCTTTTCATCTGCTTGGCAAACCCCGCGCGAAACATATCCATGCTCCGAAAGTGTGTGCCGCAATCCATATCCAACCATGCAATAACTGTTTTTCCCGTCATCAGCGACTTCATTCATGTAACTGGCGGTCATTTTGTAAGCGGAAGGCCCGTAAAAGTCATCGGCATTGATCACCACAAAAGCTTCATTGATTGCCTCCTTTGCAACAAGCACGGCGTGGCCCGTTCCCCAGGGCTTTTCCCGTTCAGGTGAAATCATGATTCCTTCGGGAACGTTGTCTAATTCCTGGTAAACATATTCCACCTCGATTTTGCCTTTTAGCTTATCATTGAATTTCTCCTTAAAAGCTTCGGCAAAGCTTTCACGGATAACGAAAACCACTTTCCCAAACCCGGCCCTGATGGCATCGTAAATGGAGTATTCGATAATGGCTTCACCGTTTGGGCCCACCGGGTCAACTTGTTTTAAGCCCCCGTAGCGGCTTCCCATTCCCGCCGCAAGTATCAATAATGTTGGTTTCATTTCGTTTTATGTTTAATTATTTATAATATCAAATATAATTAGATTTTCTATTTACCTCTTGTGTACATTTTGACAAATAGTATTTGGTAGTGATTAGTTTACGTTCAATGGCAGTTGTCCGGAATTTCCGGACAACTGAATTTTCTGTCAATTCCCCTTCTTTGAAAATATTACTTATGTGCTCAGAAATTGTCCTTTTATCCTTTCCAAATAATTCACTCATTTGTGCTTGCGTAAGCCAAACAGTTTCATCTTCAAGACGAACATCAATTTTCGTTTGTCCGTCTTCGGTTTGGTATAAGATTATTTGGGAATTTGAAGTCATCAATTATTTTAGTTTATTTTTAAATCTAAACTTTAGGATTTGTTATTTTCTCCAATGAACTGATAAATTTTTTCTGCTAAATCCTGCGCTTCTTTAGACATATCTTCCCAGCAAGATATACTATCAATTGCATTCTTGGCAAATTTGTACTTCCCGCTTATCTTTCGGGTTTTCTTATCTCCACTGGGTTTTGGAGCAATGATATTGATTTGACTTTCATCGACAATAACAGAAGAATATATAAACTCTCCAATATCTTCTAAAGAGTAAATAAATTCCGGTTTATTGTTATTGCTATTTTGTTTTGTATCAAAACTCTTAAATTTAATATTTTCGTCCTGATTTTTTGCGTATTTCTGGATGGTATTCTTTAAAACCTCTGGTTTAAGTAAATTCTCTATTTCCAAACATTTTAAACAGTAATAGTTTTTGCCTAAATGTTTTTCTAACTTTTTATGTCTTTTTTCTTTACCACTATCTTTATCAGTAATTAGAAAAATATTCCTGCTAATTGATTCATAATTTATGCTTTCATCAGCAATATCTAAAAAAGACCAATGTGTTATATTGTTGCCTGCATACTCTACGAATGAATAATGTATATCCTCATTAAATCTATCTTGGTTGGGATTTTCTTTTTGATAAATTTCCAGATATTTTCTAATATACAACCTATCTGAAATGCCTTCGACCCAAATAGTGCAATTTGACAGAAAAACAGATGAGCTGTTAACTCCCAGTAGGTTCAAAGCATCAAAAGACCTTTTGGTAATATCGGTAATATTAAATTTTGGCTTCTCTTTG
>JAADJA010000140.1 GCA_013151015.1 Chlorobiota bacterium | reverse complement strand
GATTCGTGCATTTTACTGCTCTCACACAACTATCAAAAAAACATCACCCAAATAGAGCATTCGACAGGGCCCAACGATTTAGGCCCGCAACTGCATAAAATCATCAGTGACTCATCAACCCCCTTTAATTTTAAAATAAACCACGATTTAATAAAGAACTTATCGTTTGGCAAAATCATCAAATACAACGATGGCCTTTTTGAATTGGGATATAATTTATTCCCTAAGGAGACCTATTCGCGTATTATTTCAGAACTGGGGATTGGTGATATTTACCTTATAGGCTTAACCTGGGAAAACTTGGTTTACGGTAGTGCGATTCTTTTTTTGAAAAGAGGGGTAAAGCTTGAAAACCCCGAAGCCGTAGAAACGGTTGTAAAACTTGGGGCCATTGCGCTACAAAGAAGAAAAGCAGAGGAAGCCCTCAGGAAAAGCGAGGAAAAGTACCGGCATATTTTCGAATCCTATGAAGATATCTATTACCGCTTGGATATGGATGGGGATATTATCGAGATTAGTCCATCGGTCGAAAAAACAGGAGGTTATCTGCCTTCTGAGATTATCGGGAAACCATTTTCGGATTTCTTTTCTGAAAAAGCATTGATAAAATCATTTACAAAATCGTTGTTACAAGACAAGACCATCCAAGATAAAGACATTAAGCTGGTTCAAAAAAACGGGAAGACGATGGAGGCCTCAATTACTGCCCGCTTGTTAACTGATTCCAAAAATAATCCGATTGGATCGCAAGGGGTAATCCGGGATATTAGCGACAGGAAAAAAGTCGAAAAGAAATTCAAGGCAAGCGAAGAGAAATTCAGGACATTGGCCGATTACACTTATGATTGGGAATATTGGATTGCCCCCTCAGACGAAATAACCTATATGTCGCCCTCCTGTGAAAGGATTTCGGGATATACTGCCGGGGAATTTGCCGCTGACCCGAAATTACTTTTAGAAATCATACACAAAGAGGACAAAGAAAAATTCGCTCAGGTACATAAAGATAAAAAAGAAGAAGACAACACCCCCATTAATGTTGAATTTCGGATTTTGACCAAAGAGGGAAAGGTCAAATGGATAAGCCATTTATGCCAAAAAGTTTATAATGAAGATAATCAATACCTCGGCATCCGTGTAAGCAACCAGGATGTTACCAGCAAGAAGTTAACCGAAGAGAGTTTGCGTGCCAGCGAAAACAGGTTCCGCACCTTGTTTTATGATTCCCCGGATGCTATTTTCCTCGAAAATTATGATGGGATTATCATCGATGCCAATAAAGCAGCTTGCAAACTGCATGGAATGCCAAAGGAAAAACTGATCGGCAAGAATATCCTGGACCTTGTGCCGTCAAATGTACGTGACCAGGTAGCAAGGGATTTCTCAAAATGGCTCAATGAGGAAATAAGGCATTTCGAGGGGTTCTCGTTGACAGTAGATGGGAAAAGCATCCCGGTTGAAATCCATGGAAGGAAAATAAGGTTTGAAAACAATAATGCCCTTTTGTTTATCGTAAGGGATATTTCCCAGGCAAAGAGAGCAGAAAAAGAACTCATGCTTGCCAAGGAGAAAGCCGAACAATCGGATATGTTAAAATCCATTTTCCTTGCAAATATGTCACACGAAATCAGGACCCCGATGAATGCCATCGTAGGTTTCTCTGAAATCCTCTCTGACAAGAACCTTTCTACTAAAGAGAGAAAAGAGTTCATCAATTATATCACACAAGGAAGTAACACGTTGATGAGCCTGATCGAAGACATTATCGATATCACAAAAATAGAAGCCGGACAGATAAAAATCAATTTTGCCGATTGCGATGTGGACAGTATGATGGATGAGCTTTATGCCACTTTCCTGAAAATGAAAAAGAAGGAGGGAAAACGAAGACTTGAACTCCGGCTCAATAAATCCCCTTATGCCGAAAACCTTTCCATCTCGACCGACCCGGGCCGCATCCGTCAGATACTTTCCAATTTATTGGGGAATGCCCTGAAATTCACCCCTTCGGGATATATCGAATTAGGGCTTATAATAGAAAACCCGAACGAGGTCAGGTTTTATGTAAAAGATACCGGTATCGGAATTCCTGAGGACAAGAAAAAAATAATTTTCGAACGCTTTGGGCAAGTGGAAGGCAATAAAGGAATTGACACAAAAGGTACAGGACTTGGATTGTCGATTTCAAAGAAACTCGCTGAGTTGTTGGGCGGCGACCTTACTGTTGAATCGGAAGAGGAAAAGGGTTCCACATTTTATCTGAGCCTGCCGGTGTCAAGGGAAATAAAAGAAGAAATCGAGCTTAAAAAACCTGCCCCCGTTTTGCCCATGGATTTCAGCAATAAAAAATTCCTCATTGCCGAAGATTCCATTTTGAACTATACATACCTGGAAGCCCTTTTCCAAAAAACCAACGTAACCTTGCTTTGGGCAAAAGATGGCAAGGAAGCCATTGATATTTGTAAAAAAGACAAGGATATCGACCTCGTCCTAATGGACATAAAAATGCCGGTTTTGAATGGCCTGGAAGCAATTACGGCCATCAAGAAATTCAGGAAAGACCTGCCGATAATCGTCCAAACCGCCTATGCCATGCCCGAGGACAGGGAAAGGAGCATGGAAGCCGGTGGAAATGAGCATTTGACCAAACCGTTGAACGCCGAAGAACTTTTCAAAACAATCAATAAATATATGAGTTAAATAAACCATTGGCCGGTTTATTTTGTCTTCCACCATATATTTATCTTCGCAATCATGAAAAAATCCATCATTCTTTTGGGAGTTGCCATTCTTTTCCTTTCTGTATTTTCTTTTCTCCATTTTATTGAACTTTCAAATAACCAGTTATCAAAAACCGGGGAAAAGCCCAATGAATGGTTTTTTATGCAAAGGGCATTCCCATATGGCGAAATAAACCACGAAGCTTATGTTTCTTCACAAAAGGTGGCACAGGAGCTCAAAACACAAAAGAAAAAAGAAAAAGAAGCAGGGCTTTGGGAACTTGCCGGACCGCTGAATATTGGGGGAAGGATCACGGATGTCGCCATGCCCGAAAATGATCTGCAAACAATTTATATTGGGGCCGCCAATGGCGGTATTTTTAAGTCCGTTGATGCGGGAAATAACTGGGATGCCGTTTTTGATGAAGCCCTAAGCCTTTCCATTGGCGATATTGCAATTGCACCTTCCAATCCTGAAATAATATATGTGGGAACGGGTGAAGCCAATGCAGGAGGGGGTTCACTTGCTTATGACGGTGTCGGGGTTTATAAATCAGGAGATGGTGGAGACACATGGGAATTCGCAGGTTTGGAAGGTTCGCGGAACATAGGCCGGATGGTCGTTCATCCCACAAATCCTGACATTTTGTATGTAGCTGCCATGGGAAACCTGTTTGCCAACTCCCCGGAAAGGGGCGTGTTCAAAACAACGGATGGAGGCCAGAACTGGCAGAATGTGCTGTTCGTATCCGATTCCACCGGGGCCATTGATATTGTGATCCATCCCGAAAACCCGGAAATACTTTATGCGGCCATGTGGGAAAGGGTGAGAAGACCCGACAGGAGAAGCTACGGCGGTCCGACTTGCGGCATTTACAAAACCACTAACGGGGGAAGTTCCTGGACTGAACTTTCCACAGGCTTACCTTCACCTTCATCAGATGTGGGAAGGATAGGGATTGATATTTCCAAATCGCAGCCCAACGTGCTATATGCCATTTATGCTGACAAAACCGGTTATTTTGATGGGATTTATAAAACTACAAACGATGGGGGTTCATGGATACAAACCAATGATGGGACTTTGGATAATGCCTATCAATCCTATGGATGGTGGTTCGGGAGGATAAGCATTGACCCCACCAATTCCGAAGTGGCTTATGTAATTGCTTTTGATACATATAAAACATCCAATGGGGGAAATTCATATTCCAATATTACCCAGGGGGATACTCATGTAGATCAACATAGTTTGTTTTCACATCCTTTGAACCCCAGTTTTTTGGTCCTTGGAAATGATGGGGGATTGTACATTTCACAAAACGGGGGAAATTCCTGGACGTGGAAAAACAATTTGCCCATCACACAATTCTATACCTGTGAAACAGATCATCAATTCCCCGATCGGCTTTATGGCGGCGCCCAGGACAATGGCACAAACCGGACAATGACAGGAAGCCCCGATGATTGGGAAAGCATTTATTGGGGCGATGGTTTTTATGTTTTGGTCGATCCTGAAAACAATAATTATGTTTATGCCGAATATCAATACGGAAACCTGGCACGATCGACCAATGGTGGAAATTCGTTTTCCTCAGCCATGAACGGAATAAGTTCCTCTGACAGGAAAAACTGGAACACGCCCGTGGTTTTCGACCCATCGAACCCTTCTGTTTTATATTATGGTTCCCAAAGGATTTATAAATCGACCAACAAAGCCGGTTCATGGTCATCTATAAGCCCCGACCTCACGAATGGCGAAGGGGCCGGGAACCTGACTTATGGGACAATCACAACGCTTGCGGTGTCCCCGCTAAATCCCGGCCTCCTTTATGCCGGAACCGATGACGGAAATGTGTGGGTAAAAGATGGGAACACTTCCAATTGGGAATTCATTGCTTCGGAACTTCCCGTGCGATGGGTAACACGGGTCGCAGCGGATCCTTTTGATGAAAATACCGCCTATGCTTCATTTTCAGGATATAGATATGATGAATTTCTTCCACATATATTCAGGACAACGGACAAAGGCCAAAGCTGGGAGGATATTTCGGGCGACCTGCCCGAAGCGCCCATCAATGATATTATCCCCGATCCTGAGCAAGACTCCACCTTATATATTGCCACCGATGTGGGTGTTTTCGTTACCCGGAATGATGGGGAATCCTGGGAATTAACCGGCTCAAACCTCCCCTTGGCACCCGTGATGGACCTGAAATTGCACAACCCAACAAGGAAACTCATTGCCGCCACATATGGCCGATCCATGTTTGCTTATGATCTGTTCCAGGATACAATCCTTACTTCCATTCCAAACCCAAAACTGGAAATTTCAACTATGGATATTGTACTATTTCCAAACCCATTTTCTGAAAAAGTTCAAATTAAGTTTGATTTACGAAGAGGAAGGAATGGGGAAATCCTGATTTATAATTCAGAAGGTAAAAATGTGAAAGTGGTTTTTTCTGGCATGTTTCAAAAAGGGGAAAATAAGTTCGGGTGGCAGTCGCAAAATCTTCCAGATGGAGTATATTTTGTCCAGATTGGAATTGGGGAGCAGATCATTTCAAAGAAAATAGTCTGTAAGAATTAAGGGGACTTCTAATTCAACTTAAAATAAACCGGGACAACAAAGCGGACACTTACTGGCCTTCCCTGTTGAGTGGCCGGTTTCCAGAAAGGCATATCGTTGATTGCCCGTAAAGCCTGCTCGTCACAGGCTTCACCGATTCCTTTTACGATTTTGACATCCGTGGCTTTCCCTGCTGAATTTACCACGAAAGAAACATAAATTTTGCCTTCGATACCCGCTTTGCGCGCTTTGGCCGGATAGCTAAGGTTTTGTTGCAGGTATTTACGCAAGCCCGTTTCGCCACCAGGAAACCGGGGCATGGTTTCGACAATTGCAAAAACAGCTTCTTCATCCTTTCCATTTCCTTTTTCCCCTGAATCGGCTTCCTCATCGTACTGTAGAAATTGTACTGGGGCCGAGGGGCCGCTTTTTGTACTGCTCCCACTTATCACGACCATGTCCATCAAAAAACCTTCTGGGCTATTTGTGCCATTGATTCCTTTTTCCCCCTTTGATTGCTTTTCGCTCTCAACCATGGAAATCTCCAGATCCTCGTCAAAGAAAGCTTCATCCCCTATTTCAGAAAAGTTGACCGTAATATGTTGGAGTTTTTCGCCTGTGGATTGAATGGGTTTTTGCTTTTTGGCTTCCCTTGCCCTATCTGTTTTTTTTCCTTTCCCAAGAGGAGGGACAGGAAGGGCGGGCAATTCCATGTTCTCTTTTATAATATTACCCGCCGTTTCCATCGTTAGTTTGTGTGCCGGGAAATTCAGGTAGGACAAAACCCCAAATAAAATGAGAATGCTTGCGGCAGCAGAATAATAGAAAAGCTTTCCTGTTGGTTTTAGGGCCCTGAACTCCTGCT